>CAMKRB010000061.1 GCA_946415045.1 uncultured Myxococcales bacterium | reverse complement strand
TCTCCTTTCCCCCGGAACCAATGATACATCTTTAGCACCTTTTGTCGAACAAAATCACGATGCAGCGTATCATCCTCGTAACGGTTCGCCCCTATGCTCTTTTTGACGGTTTGCGCCGTAACATCTTACTTTTGCGCGGCTGTGCACCATGCCGTCTACAATTCGCGATATCCAATCTGCTTCGTCACTCGCGCATGGCGCTTCGACTTGCGCCGGCAGATTAGCTGACTGGCCTTTCGATTCGCACCATTCACCGGACTGAGCGCATCACTGGCCCCCGCCGACATCGTGCCGGCGGGATAGTCGTTAGTTCATCACGACGGCCTGCGGACGTAATGCTTGGTTCTGTCCAGATACACGTATCAAATATTAAGTCAGGCATAGGGCTGAACTGTTACGTTTTCCGGCCCGCAGAGTCGGCAATAATGTTGCAAATCCCCGCAAATATGTATACATAGAACTGGTTGCAGGCGTCCCAGAGAGACAAACGCAGTTTCGAACCCTCAAGGAGAAGAATGACGATGAAACGAATCTCACAGCTGTTAGCAGCAGTAGTTTTTATAATGACATTTGCGGGATGCAAGTGCGAGGTACCGGAATGTGTGGTTCCGGAGTGTCCGGCAACAACATGCAGCGAGGCAGCAACGCCCGAGCCGCAGGCGTCCCCAAAAGCCGAAGCGCCGAAACCAGCAGTTGCGGCAGTACCAGCAGGAGAGCGAGATATGGAAGGCATGAAAGAAGTATTTGATTTTATAAAAGCACAGAAGACATATTATCTTGCGACGGTAGAGAATGACCAGCCGCGTGTAAGGCCGTTTGGAACGATAGAAATTTTTGAAGGCAATCTATACATTCAAACCGGACGCAAAAAGAATGTATCGCACCAAATAGAGGCGAACAGCAGGATCGAATTATGTACATTTGACGGCGAACGCTGGCTGAGACTTGCAGCAACTGCGACAGCCGATGATCGGGCCGAGGCTCAGTCGCACATGCTGGATGCCTATCCGGAACTTAAAAAGATGTATGCGGTAGGCGACGGCAATACAGTTGTATACAAACTGACCGATGTGACGGCAACATTTAATGCATTTGGCGGCGAGCCAAGGGTGATCCGGTTCTAGGCGGCCATACATGGTGGGGGGCGGCCACACAGGGCCGCCCCTACGTGTTTGCTTATCTCTCACCCAGTTGGAAGGTAAAAATAGATTATGATGCAAGCAACTGTACAGACAAAATATATCCTATCGGCAATAATGCTGCTGCTTTTTATCGTTTGTGCAGTTGTATGTCTGAGCATGCCTCCGCGTTCATCAAATGCGCAGACGCCCGTGGCACCGAACGCCAGCAAGAATGGTATATGTGCAATATTCTACGTCGAAATGGTAGAATATGATGATTATACGAGGTCGGAAAACAAACACTTTAAAGATGTCGCGCGCCGGTTTGCAGATACCCGGAAAGGCAGATGCTATGCGATGTATAACGAAGACCTGGTCGTCAACGAGGTGAACGTTTTCAAAACCGGAAAAAACTTTCTGGATACACTCGGCCGGATAAGCAGAGAGGTCGGAAAAGTATCCGAACTCTATATATTTGCGCACGGCGTTCCGCTGGGAATTGTGGGCGCCAGCGAGGATAGTCTGGGCATCCAGCTGATGTGCGTTGACAGCCATTGTTTGAGTCCGTCCGATTTTGCATTTGCCATAAAGCAATATCTTACCAACGATGCCAATGTCGTGCTGCATTCGTGCAGCGTATCGGTTTCGCCGTCGGATGGCTATTTCAGGGATCAGCTGTTTGACGAAACACCGCTGCAGATGCAGTCTGAATCGATAAAAGCCGAACAAATCACTGCATCCGGCACCATCATCTATTCGATGAATATTACATCCAACGAAAACTACGTCATTCATTACAACGGGTATAATGCGGCCGGGACCCTGGTTATCGCGGGCGCAGTGATGGTAAACGGCAAGCGTTACCCATTGAAAAAGCAGATCGACATCCATGAGTTTTTAGATCTGGATACAGTAAAAAACAAAAGCAAGCATCTTTCGCTGCCGGTATCAGCGGATTGGTTTACAGATGAAGGCGATGTGCCCAAAGACGCATTGCAGGGCACGACGATCGAACTGGATTTGACGCTGGAACAGGAATATTCTTTTGCCGAATCGCTGACGCGGGAGATTGCGCGCCTCGACAGCACAAGCAAAGTGACGGTATGGGGACACAATAATTACACCAAAGCCGGTTACAATTGCGGCTGGGTGAAACATACCGTCGATCACCCCGAAGCATCATCCGTTTCGGCCACGGGCAAAGCGACAGATACGATGCCGCTGAAACTTCAGTGCGGATCCCACGCCACCTGCGACGGGAAATCCCCAATTGTGAAATCGAAGGTGTGCAATGAATAGAATATCACGCATTCCAAGATACATTCTGGCTGCTGCAGCATTATTATGCGCGCCGGCAATATGTGATGCCCAGTCCCCCGATATCGTTAATGATGTATATGTTTCGTTAACGACCAACAACGCGGAGCTGCTTTTGCCAACCCAAACGCAGAGCACCGAAAATCGTATAAATGCACTCAAGACGAGGCGCTATTCGTGCGAACTCGGCAAGCGTCCCAAAGACTTGCATGAAACTGCGTATGCGACCAGCGCGGACCGATCTGAATTGATACATCTGCATGCGCCGGCTATATTCACCGCAGATCATTATATTTTTGCGAGCGATGGTTTTTCGCTGTATCAATTCGAGCGAGCAGATACAAATAAGCAAGCGGGGCTGCAGCCGAAATATACATCCGATCAGATTGTCGCAGGCGTTACAGACAAATCGGTGATACAGAAACAGCGCATCGGCAGACAATCGTGCATCACAAGCGCACCGCTATCCAATCCGGCCGATGTTTCACAGATTTTTTGCAGCGATAAATATTATAAAGCGCAATACTACGGCGATGCTATATATATATTAACGGAAGCGCCGTGTCCCAAAGGCGGCAAAAGCTGCCGTAACCCATCGGCATCGCTGGAGCGGTACGAAATGGACAGCAGCAAGCAATGGAACGTCACGATGAGCGACAAGATATCGGCGCACATTGCCGGTATAACGCAGCATACCATTTTGATCATCGATTCGAATGGTTCGCTCACGGCGGTGGAAAGCGAAAGCGGTTCAATTCTGTACACAAAGAATTACAGCGCCGAACTGGCTTTGGAAAAAGATTACTATCAATTCAACCACATTTGGGTCGATGATGCTTCGGGCCTGTTTATCGTTGCTTCACGTCATCACAACGTGATTACGGTGATTGATATCAAAACCGGAGATATCATTAAAACGCACGATTTTGGCAAAGCCTATGCGCACAATAAGTTTTTGGAAGAGGATTACCATTATATCGAGCTGGGGGATTTTGCGTTTCCGTTGAATAAAGTGATGGGCATGGATAATGGCGTGATGTACCTGAGAAAAGATAAAAACGTCATTGCAGCCATCGAGCTGAAGACCGGCAAACAGCTTTGGAAATATGATATATTTGGTAGTCCGTTAAACGACAACCCCGCACAGAACCGCGAGGATATTGCGTATCAAATTGGGGATATCCTAATCACCGACGATTTGGTTATCGTTGGATATGACAAATATACAACTGCGCTGAAGAAATCGACCGGCGAAACGGTGTGGAACTATAGTTTCTTTCCGTTTAACGGGCATTTTGGATACCAGATGTTTCTGTCGTGCACTGGAGATCATTTGATGGTGCAAAGCGACAGAATCTATTTGTACAACAGTATATAGTTTTTCGTTAATCGCTTATCGCCGTCTGAAGAAGAAATATCAGGGGAGCGGCGGCGATACAGCGGAGTGCAGAGATTGACGTTCGCGAGCGCGCGATTGGTGTGGGGGCGCACCAGCAGCAAATGAGGCCGTATTGAGCGCCAGCGAGATAGGCCGAATCGCAAGCCGTATGCGCACGAAGTGCGCATAGGCGCGTTCCTTAATCGACAGGCTGTTCAGCGGCATCTGGCTGGAATTGAGCGCGCAGCGATTCGAACGTATCATTTTCGAGGGATTCGCGGACACGGCGCATCAAATCGAGATAGAACGTGATGTTGTGCATGGTGAGCAGGATGACTGCGGTAATTTCTTTTGCGACGAAGAGGTGTCGGATGAATGCGCGGGAGAACCGGCGGCATGCCATGCATTTGCAATTTTCGTCGAGTGGGCGCAAATCATTGCGGTAAGCGGCATTGCGAATGTTGAGGCGTTTGCCGTTTTGTACAAATACGGTGCCCATGCGAGCGTTGCGTGTGGGCATGACGCAATCGAACATATCGAGTCCTGCGGCGACGCCTTCGACGAGATCCCATGGCGTGCCGACGCCCATGAGGTAGCGCGGGAAATCTTCGGGCATCTGGTAGACGAATTTTTGACACATGTCGTGCATTTCGGCCGGGGTTTCGCCGACGGAGAGACCGCCGACCGACAGGCCCTGGAACGGCATTTCGACGAGGGCTTCGAGGTGACGCAGGCGCATGTCGAGTTCGAGACCGCCCTGGACGATGCCGAAGAGCCCCTGATGGGCGGGACGTTCGCATCGCGCGCATCTTTCGGCCCACGCGATGCTGCGTTTGACGCTGGCTTCGACGCGGTCATGTGTGGCAGGGAGGGCGACGCAATCGTCGAGCACCATGGCGATGTCGCTGCCGATGGCTCCCTGAATTTCCATGCACAGTTCGGGCGTGTAGAAGTGGCGGCTTCCGTCGATATGCGACTGAAAATGGACGCCGTCGGGGTCGAATTTTCGCATTTTTGAGAGGCTGAAGACCTGAAAACCGCCGGAATCGGTGAGGTAAGCGCGGTTCCAGTCGGCGAGTTTGTGGAGTCCGCCGGCCTCGCGGAGCAAATCGATGCCGGGACGCAGATAGAGGTGATAGGAGTTGGCGAGGATGATGGCGGGATCGAGCGCCTCGACCTGTTCAACGCTGAGCGCTTTAATCGTGCCGTTGGTGCCGACGGGCATAAAGACGGGCGTCTGGATATCGCCGTGCTGCGTGTGGACAATGCCTCGTCTGGCTTTGCCGCATTTTTTGAGCAAAGTGTAGGAAATGGGGCCTTTCTGCATGATGTGACCTTTGAGATGGCAAAAAAAATCCCCCCGTGAGGTGGAGGGATTTTTGTAAGAAATCGCAGGATATTAGAAGCTGAAACCAGCCACGACGCCGCCGCCATCGTTTGTGACTGCGGGGCTGACATAGAGATCTTCGTGGGTGGCGAAGAGGTCCTCGTCTTTATCGGAGCGGACGAGGAAGAGGATGACGGAGACGACGGCAGCGACAGCGCCAGTAGCATAGAGGATGTTGGCGATCATCGCATTCTGTTCGGCTTTGTCTTTATAATCCTTGGCATCATTCTGGTGCTTGAGGGTATCGAAGTTGCCCTGGCCCACAGCGCTGCGGTTGGCATCGATGACTTTCTTGAGTTTGTCGTCGTTGTCTTTTGCTTCGAGGCCGAAGTAGATACCAGCGCCGATGGCACCGGCGGCGACGACGGCGACGACGATTCCGGAGACGAGCTGAGCGGTAGGAATGGAGGCGGATTCTTCGGCGGGCTTGGCGACGAGGATATCGCTGATGTTACCGGTATCGATATTGAACAAGCGGAGGAGAGCGCCGCCGATATCCTGTTCCTGTTTACGGCGACGGGACTGCGTGTCGAAGAAGATGGAGTTTTTGTTGACGGCGGTGCTGACCTCGATGAGGTCGAAGGAGATCTGGGGTTGATCGCGGCCGGTGGTATAAATACGACCGACGACGATGTTGGCGGCACCGATATCACGGCCCATGCCAGCGAGGCAGGCGGGTTCTTCGACGCAGTTCATGCGTTCATCAGCCGACATGGCGTTCAATTTCTCGGTGATGGGGATACCCTCAACGGAATCGTACTGCGCATAGGCCTCGGCTTTGAGCTGATCGACGGTGGATTCGGTGAGCTGCTCAAGTGTGGTTTCGGGGGTATCGTCAACAGGAGTGAAGATGACGAGGTTGACGGGTTTTCCGTTATTCGGCATTTCAAAAGTCTTGCCGAGGTTGAGCGGCTGCTGAGGCGTGTCGTCAGAGAAATTGAAATCATCCGCGCTGTCGTCGGTAAAATCGAATGCACCCTGTGCCATTGCTACCGGCGAGAGTGTCAAATTAAACGTCACGAGTACTATAAGCGAGAGCAAACGTTTAAAGAAACCCGCTTTGAACAAAGTACTGGCCATGTCGCCTCCAAACTATCTGAATCCATAATTGCATAAGGTTCGTCATGGTTTCGATACAAACCAAAACGGGTTTCAGTTTATGCGATGTGAGACCTGATTGCAAGAAATTTGTATTACGGCACGAGGATGGCCGTATCTATTCAGCCGGGGCTCTGCCCCGGCCCCCGCCAAAGGGCTGAGCCCTTTGGAATCCGCAATATTTTTCACATGCTTCCATATTTTACCAGATAATATGGCCGCAAAAGACGAAATGGGACCCCTCCCCCATTTCACTAAATCCTTACATTTTATGTATGTTATGCCAGGTAAGGTCAATAGAGCGCTAAATAATTACCACTATTGACGGCAATCGAGACAAATTGTTGACCCTGCATCCAATCTGCGTTAAAAAGCGTCGCCCCGTTGTCTGCGGACAGGGTGACTTCATCATTTATACTCTTTCACGATAAGGCTTTTTTTATGTATTCAACTCAGGAATTCCGCAAGAATCTTAAGATCGAAATCGACGGTGAACCTTATGTGATCGTCGAATGCCAGCATGTCAAACCCGGCAAGGGCGTTGCTTTTGTCAAAACTCGCTACAAAAGCCTGATTACTGGCAACGTGCTCACCAACAATTTCCGTTCGGGCGACACCGTCGGCAAACCCGATCTCGAAATGAAGGACATGGAATATCTGTATCAGGAAGATGACAAATACGTCTTCATGGATCAGACGACCTACGACCAGGTGCACATCGAGAGCAAAAACATCGAAGAAGCCATCCCGTTCCTCAAGGACAACATCAACGTCGAAGTGCTCTTCTATAAAGGTAAGCCCATCAGCATCGAACTTCCGAACTTCGTGGTGCTCAAGGTCGTCAAGAGCGATCCCGGCGTGAAAGGCGATACGGCACAGGGAGCCACCAAGCCTGCGACGCTCGAAACCGGTGCCACCATTATGGTTCCGCTGTATCTGAACGAGGGCGAATACGTCCGCGTCGATACACGCACCGGTGAATTCGTGGAACGCGCCAAGGCCGAATAATTCCCCTGAATCAGGGTTTTCAGCAAGGGGGACGCCCCCTGCGGCGCTATCGCAAGCGATACGCGCCTACCCCCGTGCGGGGCTCTGCCCCGCAACGCCCCGACCCGCGGCATTTCCGTCGTTCATCGTGTCACCACCGGATGAACTGCATTTCAGAATCATCCATCATCCGGCATGAACCAGCGGATATCCCGATTGTCCGGTTTTTACCGTCCTCCATCACGCACATGCCGGTGAATAAACCGGCTCATGAACAGTTATATGGCACGGCTTCTTTGCCGTGCCATTTTCGTATTTACCATGAAGGATAGTCATGATCATTCAACCACAGTACTGGCCGAGAATCCTGCGCATGGCCGTACCCATTGTGATCGCGATGCTCACCCAGACAGCCATCAATATTCTGGACACCGTGATGGTCGGGTGGCTGGATCCCAGTTATGCCGTTGCGGGCCAATCGGCACTGAGTTTTTCAACACCGCTTTTGTGGCTGTTTGGCGGATTTCTGAGTTCCGTCAGTATTGGAACGCTTGCGATCGTCGCACGGCGGCAGGGCGAGGGTGATTTCAGGCTGGCCGGAGCCGCGCTGACCAATGCGGTGACGATTGCGGTGATCTCGTCGCTCGTCGTCGGCACGCTGGCCTATCTGTTCGTACCGCAGATATTCAGAGGACTCATCGACAACGACGCCGTCGTGGCATTTGGCGTGCCATACGCAAGATTCAGGCTGCTCGGCGTTCTGAGCATGGTCACGACCGCAGCCATCAAGGCATTTTTTGATGGCACGAACAAAACCTATGTGCACATGGTCGCAGCCATCGTGATGAACTTCGCCAATATCGTGCTGAACTACGTGTTTATCTTTGGTGCAGGTCCCATCCCCTCATTCAATGTGGCCGGAGCCGGCCTGGCCTCACTCGTTGCCACCTATATCGGTCTGGCCATTATGATTGGCTGGTCGCTGCTGCCCTCGATTCGCAAGCTGTACAAACAGTACCGTCCAAGCAGCCTGAATCTGCGGACGTGCTGGAACATCATCCGGGTTTCGGTGCCTTCGGGATGCGCCAATATCTTTGTGATGAGCGGTTTTCTGATCTTCTTTAAATTTGTTGCCCTGCTGGATGAAGCCAGCGTAGATGCGATGCTGGGGTCGGTGCGGGCCTTTGGGACAGATGCAATCCCCGCATGGATCAGCACGCAGAATGCAGCTATAGATGCGGGATTCGGCGTAAACAGCCTGTGGACCACCGATATGTCGGCCGTCATGATGCAGGCTCAGCCGCCGATTTACAGCTCATCGTCGAACGTGCTCGTCTCGATTCTGTCAGTCACCTTTATGAGCGCCATGGCCTTTGGAACAGCGACAGCATCACTCGTTTCACAGTCACTGGGCAAAAAGGATGCGAAACTGGCAGAAACATACGCATACGAATCGGCCAAGATCGCGATCATTTTCTTCTCATTGCTCGGCGCGGTGACATTTATGATCCCCGAGACGATTGCCGGCTGGCTTTCGGGCGTAAACGGCGTCATAGCTGCAACCGCCGAAGTTCTTCGACTGCTCGCCCCGGGTCTCCCGGTGATTGCATGCGCACTCATTTTTACGCAGTCGCTGTTCGGTGCAGGCTGCACCAAATTCGTCATGTTCGTCGAAGCAGGACTTCACTTTACCTGTCTGATTCCGTTGTCGTATCTCATCGGCATCGTTCTTGGGTGGGGCGTTTTGGGGATGTGGGGAGCCGTACTGGTCTATGCATCAGCGCTTTGCATCATTATGTTCTGCAAGCTGCGCGCAGGCGGATGGAAGAAAGTGATTTTGTAGGGATCATTACCAGACATCAACTAAACCGACGCGCCCACAGGGCGCAACCGTCAGCGCACGAACGGGCGCTTGACCACAGCCGGGGGTAAACGCAACCCCCCGGCGGCAATCCGCAAGGAATGACCACCGAATAAAATTTACCGCATAAGATGCCGAATTTTATTTTTTGCAATTCGATTATTATTTTGGCATAAAATTTGGCGGCAAAATTTTATTTTTATTTTACAAAGAATGCAGAATGGTATTCAGAAAACACCTGTCTTTTTGAATTTTCCAAAAGCAATATTCTGTATGTGGGATAATACTTTGGTGGGGAATACTTGCGGTTTGTGATCGAATATGCTATAGGTGCGCATCTGTAGGACATTGGCTGCAGGAGGTCAATGTCTTAGTGTGTTTTTAACCGGTCAAATGGCCGAAATTACAGCATAGTAGCTGAATTGGGAGATAGAAGCAGATGGATAGCAAACTGATGAAGATTTGTCTTGCTGCATGTGTGGCGTTGAGTGCTGCGGCATGTGAAGAGACGAAGAATGGTGGACTTGATTGTGATGCGGCATCGTGGGTTCCGGAATGTCTGTCGGATACATCTTATGTAGCATGCAACAATGGCAGATTGGAAAGCGTTGACTGTGCGGCGCTGAACCAGGGCAAATGCGTTGCAGATGCGAGTGTTGGTGCGAAATGTGAAGGCGCATCAGTGAATAATTGCGGCAACGGCAGCATTGATGCCGGTGAAGAATGCGATGGTTCGAATCTGAACAACAAATCGTGCGCGGATTACAAGGGCGCTGGCGCGACAGGCAGCCTGAGCTGCAGCAGCGATTGCAAGATCGTGTCGAGTGCATGCCAGTCGGCAGTCGTGAGCTGTAACAACGACGGCGTCAAGGATGCAGATGAAGAGTGCGATGGCAGTGATTTTGGCAACAAAACATGTGAGAATTATCAGGGTGCAAATGCCACCGGTTCATTGAGCTGCAATAACTGCGCGATTGATTCGAGCGCCTGTGCGGCTGCCCAGGTTAGCAACTGCGGCAACGGCAGTATTGATGCCGATGAAGAATGCGACGGTTCAAATCTGAACAATCTCACATGCAGTGATGTTCTCGGTCGCAGCGCCAATGGCGATCTGAGCTGCAACAGCGAGTGCAAACTCGTCGACTCCGCATGCACCCCGCTCGTGATTGATACGTGCAACAACGACGGCGCCAAAGACGGTGCAGAAGAATGCGATGGTGCCGATTTCGGCGGCAAATCATGCGCTGATTTTGCTGGTGAAGGCGCAACCGGTGTGCTTTCATGCGATGGCTGCGTCATCGACTACAGCAACTGCGAAGAAGCGGATCCCTGCGGCAACGGTCGACTTGATGATGGCGAAGATTGTGACGGTTCGAATCTGAACGGCAAGAGCTGCGCCGATGTGTTAGGCGCTGGCGCAACCGGCGATCTGAGCTGCAGCGCCGTCTGCCTGTTCGATACGAGCAACTGCACCCCGCTCGTGATTGATACCTGCAACAACGACGGCACCAAGAATGGTGAAGAACAGTGCGATGGCGACGATTTTGGCGGCAAAACATGTGCGGATTACCAGGGCGCTGGCGCAACCGGCAATCTGAGCTGCAACAGCTGCGTGATCGATTCCAGCGATTGCAAGGCTGCGGTGAGCGACGATTGCGGCAACGGCAACATTGATGCCGGTGAAGAATGCGATGGTTCGAATCTGAACAACAAATCATGTGCGGACTACAAGGGCGCTGGCGCAACCGGCAGCCTGAGCTGTGCGGATAATTGCACCATTATTTCAACTGATTGCAAGGCTGCTGTAGTAGACAACTGCGGCAATGGTGCTATCGATGCCGGTGAAGAATGCGACGGCAGTGATTTCGGTGGCAAGACATGTGTGGACTACAAGGGCACTGGCGCAACCGGCAGTCTGAGCTGCAATGGCTGCGTCATTAATTCCAGCGCATGCAAAGCTGCTGGTGTCGATCCCTGCGGTGACGGCGTCTATGATGAAGGCGAAGACTGCAGCTGCGAAAACCTTACCGAAGATACCTGCTCGCCTGATGGCAAGATCGTCTTTTGTACTAACCAGCAAAAGATTCACCTCGTTGATTGTGACACCAGCTGCGTTCTCGTGGATGCGTCAGTCATCATGGATGATGGCAGTGCGTATTGGTCGGCAGAATGCAAACGTTCTGTGGACAGCCAATGCAATGCAGAGGGTGACATTATCGATTTCTGTGTCGACGAAGAAGATTATAGCTTTGAATCGTTCTATGTCTGCGCAGAAACGAAAGACGGCGGTTTTGGCACAATCGATATGAGCCTGTGGGGTGAGTATGACGATTGTGACGAAAGCGTCACCTGCAACGACGAAAAAACAGCTTGTAATGTGGCCGAAACCTGCGGTGATGGCAACTATGATAGTGGCGAAGACTGCTCCTGCGAAAACCTTACAGACGATGTCTGCACGGCGGATGGTAACGGCGCATTCTGCAGCCAGGGCAAGATCGGTATCGTTGAATGCAGCGAAGGCTGCGCACTTGTCGACTTCAGCGAAATGCTTGGTCGAGAATACTGGAGTGCGGAATGTAAACGTCACGAAGTCGACGCACAATGCACTGCAGCCGGCGATCAGATTCCGTTCTGTGATTCACAAGGCACGACCTACTACTCATCGAACTATTATTGTGGTGCAACCAAAGACGGTGGTCTTGGCACTGTTGACACAAGCATGTGGGGTCAGTATTCGCTCTGTTCTTCCACCTGCAATGCAGCTGGCACCGCATGCGAAGGCGATAGTAAGAGCTGTACCAACAGCACAACCATTCATATTTGCAGCGGCGGTGAATGCAAAGATTATGAATGTGGAACCCAATATGGCCTGGAGGGTTCTTCCTGCGTCGATTTGGGCGGTTCTTATGGCGCCAATTGCTATCTGCCCTGCACAGACGAGTCGAACCTTTGTATTAATGACAGTTATTATGGCATCATCAGTGTCGGTGGAAAGTGCGTGAACGGTGCGTTTGTCTACAAAACCAGCCAGAATTGCGCGGGTGAATGCGCCGCTGACGGAACGTGCGCATCCGTCTCTGATTTGGATGGCACAGATTGTAACCCCTCAACAGATAAATCCACCTGTGACAGCTCCAACGTCAATGTCATTCTGTCATGCAACAGCAGCACCAAAAAGTGGACAGCCAGCAGTTGCGATGTCAACGAAAGTGGTGTTGCACTTGAATGTGCCGTCGCAGACAGCGAACCGGAATGTTTGGTACCTTGTACAAATCCTGGTGAATCAAGCTCTGTGTGCCAGGATCTTTGGGGAATTTATTCGTGGACAACAGTCTCAACCTGCACTGCAACAGCTTCCGGTAATTATTTCGTAGACGTGGAAGACGACTGCGAGAGTGGCTGTAATGAAGAAGGCGATGCCTGTGCTCCGACAGTGATTTATGCATGTGCTGATTATCCAGGCGAATGCAAGCTTGAGGATGGTAGAAACTGTTCGGATGTCTGCGATGCAGGCGAGCTGTGCGCTGTAGTTGGTACCAGTATTGTATGTGGCGACACTTGCACCACGATTGGCGCAAGCGGCGGTTACCATTGCGAGTACTATGAAGGCACTACATGGGAAGGCGATGTGGATGCCTATCCACGCACATGTGAAGAACTGTCTGATGGCAGCAAGATGTGGGTAACTGGCGATTATATCGAATGCGGTAAAGTCGCAAATGGAGCCACATGCTCTGAAACCGCTGGCTGCGGTGAGTAATCCACACAATACCTAATCATCTCTCAATCCCCGGTTCCCCGCGAGCCGGGGATTTTTTTGTGTGTGCGAAACTACTTCTACCAGAGCCACCGCATAATAAAAGTGTTGCTCCAAAAGAAGTCCGATAGGACTTCAATATTAATAGCCCCCGATTGGAGCCGTAGGCGACTACCGGGGGATCAGAGCATGACCTTAATCCATAGAACCCCAGCGGGGTTCAATATTGAACATCTACGACGTTCATCTTTGGGGGCATTCACCATCCCCCGGCGTTGCCGGGGGCTATTGATATTCAAGC
>CAMKRB010000060.1 GCA_946415045.1 uncultured Myxococcales bacterium | reverse complement strand
TCTTGACAATCCGTTACCCTGTGGATACAAAGCCGGGGGCCAAAGCAGAAATTGTGTTCTGTGGCGGTTTTTTTTTGCAATGCAATTACCCGAAAAGAGGAAAAAACATGGACGACAGAGCGTTCCTTTTTACAAGTGAATCGGTCACGGAAGGCCATCCCGATAAAATGGCCGATCAGGTCAGCGACGCCATTTTGGATGCAATAATAGAAAAAGACAAACATTGTCACGTAGCGTGCGAAACGCTGTTAAAGACCGGAATTGTTGTGGTTGCGGGCGAAATCACGACATCGACCTGGGTGAATATCCCTGAAATTGCGCGCAACACGATTAAGAAAATTGGCTACAACAGCTCCCTGAAAGGCTTTGATTACGAGACATGCGGCGTGGTTGTAGCGGTCGAGTCGCAGAGCGCAGATATCAATCAGGGTGTGGATCCGTCCAAGGGCGTCGTGGCGGAACAGGGCGCCGGCGATCAGGGTTTGATGTTTGGTTTTGCGTGTGACGAAACGCCCGAGCTGATGCCGGCACCGATTATGCTGGCGCATTCGCTCACGCGGCGACTTTCGGAAGTCCGCAATCAGGGCGAGGTGAATTTTTTGCGACCGGACGGCAAGAGCCAGGTGACGGTGCGGTATGAAAACGGGCGAGTTCAGGGGATTGACGCGGTGGTCGTATCGACGCAGCACAGCCCCGAAGTGAGCGAAAAAGACCTGCACGAAGCGGTGATGGAGCTTGTGATCAAGCGCACGCTGCCCGCAAATCTGTTGTCGAAAGATACGAAATATCACATCAATCCGACGGGACGGTTTGTGATTGGCGGTCCGCAGGGCGACTGCGGTCTGACGGGACGCAAGATCATCGTCGACACCTATGGCGGCATGGGACGTCATGGCGGCGGCGCTTTTTCGGGCAAGGATCCGTCGAAAGTCGACCGTTCGGCGTGCTATATGGCACGATATGTGGCTAAAAACGTTGTGGCAGCAGGACTTGCGCGTCGCTGTGAAGTCCAGCTTGCGTATGCTATCGGCGTCGCAGAACCCGTTTCAATACTCGTGAACACCTTTGGCACATCGACGATTCCCGAAGCTGAAATTGAAAAACGCGTGCTCCGCGTGTTCGAACTCAAGCCCGAAGGCATCATTCGATCGCTCGATTTGCTGCGCCCGATTTATTCGCCCACAGCTGCATTCGGACATTTCGGCCGCAAACCCGAAAACGGTCTGTTCACCTGGGAGCGCACCGACAAAGTCGATGCACTTAAAAACTAGACTCTGCATAACCAGCGTCCCGGAGGAAAGATTTCTATCTTCACGATGGGACACAAAGCGCTCAGAACAGCGGTTTTCATGCGTCAAAATGCGTCAAAACCGCGTCAATTCGAAGAATTTTTAATCCAATGTATGGATTTTTAAAAAAATTGGGATAGACTGTGCATACTCAGGCTGAGAAAGCCCGGATGTGTAATTGTGTCAATGAAGTGTCAATCATTTGTTGATGAGAAGCTCAATATGCCACAAGGCATAATCAAATCAGGGGAAAACTTATGAAGAGTAAAAATTGGTTACTGGCGGCTCTGCTTGGTGTCACGATGACAGCGGCAGCCTGCAGCGATGATTCGGCAAACAAAACGAAGACAGTAGTGGATGATCCGGTGGTTCCCGAAGCGACCTATTCGCTGACATGTGCTGCGCCGGTGACGTGCAATCTGGTACTGGAAGCCAATCAGGCTGGTCAGGTCCGCATTCAGCTGTCCTCCCTCACGAATGAAGAAGGTGCGATTCCGACGCTGATATCGAAAGCTGCGGTGACGGCGACGATGTCAGGCACCGGATTTACGATGCAGAACGACAGCGGATCAGGTGCCACGCTTGCACTTGAAACGAATCCGCTTGGCCAGGCCACGCTCAAGATCCAGGCCGGAAATGAAGCAGGAAGCGGCACCATTACGTTCGCCACCTCCGAAGAATTCGGCGGCAAATCGGTTGTTTTCAACATCACCGTCAATGCCGCCAGCATCGTCGATCCACCAAAGCCCGAAGATGTCGTCTATAACGTCAAGCTCAGCTACAGTGGCACCAAGGATATCAAATACGGCGAAGTGCTGTATTTTGCCGGTAAAACCTGCAGCAACATTGTAAAGGAAGAGATGACGAGCACCGAAGTCGTCGAAGTCAGCGGCGAAACAGACGGCGCATTCGGCCGCGTTTCGACCTCTGTCAACGATCTTTCGTTCGATTACACCGTCAAGAGTGACAACACGGACGTCTATGCAGTATTTGCCCGCGGCACCAATGCCGGCGTCGGCATGGCCTATGGCTGCACCGATGGTCTCGGTCCCGACAACAAAAACATCACGGTCACACTCAATGATGCCAAGATCACCGAAGTTGTCGATCCCGATAATCCTCCCGGACCCGGCCCAATCATTCCTCCCGGCCCGGATGATCCTGCAAAAACCTTATATGAAGGCACCTATCCGCTGACCAGCCAGTTCAATGCGCTGTCGCTGCTGCCGCATGCAGAAACCACGTCCGGAAGCGTCCCGTTCAACCAGATGCTTTTGGGCGACTGGATTGAGTTCGCACTCAAAGTCCTCTCCAACCCCGAAGCCGCTGTCCCCAATATTCTCACACAGCAGCTCATCCCGATGCTCCTCAATGC
This sequence comes from uncultured Myxococcales bacterium, assembly GCA_946415045.1. GTDB lineage: Bacteria > Myxococcota_A > Bradymonadia > UBA4248 > UBA4248 > UBA4248. Next base: position 10,758 of record CAMKRB010000060.1, on the reverse strand, counting down.
CGAATGGTTCACCAAGGTTATCGGCTCGATCCTTGGCGAAGGCGTTGCCAGCATGCTCACGCCCGAAGTCGTCGCCAATCTGTTTGAATCCCTGGGCGGCTCGCTCATCATCGAAAACTTCCTCAACCAGCTCACCAGCCAGCTCACGTGGTGGGATACGGCCACCGGAAGCATCGATATGGTCACGAATCTCGTCACGAACTTCACACTGCGCGGCGCATTCGATGTACCCGCCGGTGCACAGCCCGACAGCAGCGGGAACATCAGCAATATCCGCCACAGATATCTCCGCGTTCTGTATGAGAACGGCAATTTCCAGAAATGCTATGTCGGCAGCACCTATGGTGAAACCGCAGACCATAAGATGATCTGCAGCATCGCCATCAGCGATCTCGACGAAAACAGCAACGGTGCCATCAGCGGCTACTTCACCGGCACATTCCACGACAACACCAATCCGACCGTCGATATCTCCAGACACAGCCTCGACCTCGCCTACGGCCGCCTGATCTACGGTGTCATCACGGAATTCATCCCCATGATTACCGGCACAACCGATGTCGCCAATCCGCCCAAGACCCTTGGCGCACTCATCGCTCACTACGCAGGTGCCGGCCTGGTCAAGCTCTGGAACGAAAAATATGCCGAGTCGGAAGACGCCAAGATTCCCGCCGACAAAACCGGCTGCCCGGCCATCGGCGCAGTCGCCGGCAAATTCCTCGTACAGAAACTGGGTAACAACGAGACACTCGGTGCCCTCATCGGTATGTTCGCCAACGAATCCACCCTCGGCAGCCTCTGCACAACCGGCATCGCAAAACTCGATGACCTCATCGTGTCACAGCTCGACAAACTCTCGGTCGCCGGCGAGTCCGTTTCATTCGAATCCACCGGATGCAACATCATTTTTGACGACAGCAATCCCAAATATTCACGCCTGATCACATTCGGTGTGCCACAGGTCTGGGGTTCGACCGTCGCCGATAAACGCTGCAACTGGAACGTCTCGATCGCAACCGAAAAACCAGTCACCATCAAGGGTAAATTCGCTGCCGGCGAATAATGTCTGACCTGGATACAAACAAAACATGGCACCCCTCGGGGTGCCTTTTTTGTGCGTGCATTAGGAACAAAATCCCTGTATTTAGTGTTTGTAAGTGGGTTCAAACGATGTTTGAACTGCGGGGGCAACGCCCCCTACGCGTCTATTGGCGCGGTGTATTGAGCGACAGCGAAATAGCCGCGCCGCGAACGCGTATTGAGCGACAGCGAAATAGCGTCGCGCCAATACGCCGCTACCCCCTTTGCGGGGCGCTGCCCCGCAACGCCCCGGCAACGGGCTCACCCCGAACTGGAGAATCTTCCTATGGCAATGCAGACATCCGGCGGTGTCATGGCCGATATCAACATCACGCCGCTTGTAGACGTCATGCTCGTGCTGCTCATCATCTTCATGGTCGCAGCCCCCGTGATGGAAAAAGAACGCGCAAAAAAAGAACTCGACGAAAACCGCGACAAACAACAGCGGCTCGTCGCACTCAATCTCCCCGCGCTCGACAATTCCGGCGCAACTGCCGCACAACAACCCAAAACACTCACGCTCAAAGTGACGTCCTCGCTCGTCGTTTCTTTCGAGAATAAAGAAATCGCCAACTGCTCGGCACATGCAAATGCGACCGACAAAACGCAATGGCAGCCATGCTTCGATCAGGTCGAACGCGCCGTGCGCGACAGCGCCGAAGCCAGAGACGGCGGCGTCATCGTCGATGCCGATCCCCAGGCCAAATTCGGATTTATCGTCGGCGTCATGCACAGACTCCATAGGGCAAATATCGAAAAAGTCTCGATGTTTCCACGCAATGCAACCTGATACAACGGTCAGTTAACTGCTCATCCGGATTGATTGATATATGAAACGATTCATCCTAATCTATGCAGCCATTCTGGGGCTGATATCATCCAGTGCCTTTGCACAGGATGTCCTCACACTCGAAAAAGCCTGTGAACTGGCACGTCAGAACAGTCCCCAAATCATGGCTCAGAAATACGCCGTAGAAGCCGCCGAAGCTCAGTCGTGGGAAGCCTATCTCTACTGGACACCGAAATTCTCGTTCAAATCGCAGGGCGGCCCAATGCCAAAGACCAAAGACGTCACGGCTTCGACCGAGGATGTCTGGGATAATTTCTGGGATTCATGGGGAATTACCACGCAGAATACCCTCTCATTCTGGATTCCGCTCTTTACCTCCACCAAGGTCTATCACACCAACAAACTGGCCCAGATTGGCCTCAAAGTCGAGGAACTGCGCGCCGAAAACGAAATCATCAACGTCGAATACGATGTTTCCCGGGCTTATATCGGTCTGCAGCTGGCCAATGCGGCAGTCGATGTCGTCAAGGAAGCCGAAAGCTACGTCGAGCGCATCGAAAACGAATATCAGGCACTGCTGGAAAGCGATTCCGAGAACGTCAAGGAAACCGACCAGTACCGCATCGATATCGCCAAAGCCAATCTTTACAGGCTGCGCAATGACGTCGAAGCCAAACGCGCCTACGCCGAGCGTGCACTCAGCGTCCATACACGACTGGAACTGCCCATCGTCGTCGAAGAAATGAACTTCGATAATGTCAGCGAATCGCTGAAATCACTCGAAGAAGTCATGGCGCTTGCCCACGAATATCGCGGCGATCTCAAGCTTCTGGACAAAGCCGACGATGCCGCCAAGCTCCAGGCAAAACTCGAATGGCTCAACTGGTGGCCCGAACTGCTCCTTGTCGGCAGCTTCAGCTACAACTACAGCAACGCCGTCCCCAAATACACCATCGATAATTTCTATGTCGGCAACCCCTATAACGGACACGGATTTGGTGCCGGTTTTATGCTTCGCTGGGAACTCGATCCCGTCCGTCAGGCATTCAGAGTCCGACAGGCCGATGCAAAGGCTGCGCGCACCCGGGCACAGCACGAACTCGCCATTGCCGGTATCGATCTCGAAGTCGCCGAGCAATACCAGAAAACACTCAACGATCTCAGAAATATCGATATCACCTATAAATCCCGCCGTTCCGCCAAACGCTTCCTCACGCAGGAACTCCTGGACTATGAAGCAGGTGTGGGCAACGTCAACCAGATGATCTCCGCGCTGCAAACTTTTATTGAACAGCGTTCGATGTATCTGTATGCCCTGCACGATTACCGCGTTTCCCTCGTGAAACTGCAAAAAACAGTCGGCACCCCCAATACCGACATGCTCATCGAAATCGGTACAACGACGGATTCGGAGTAAAGATGAGCCAGAACCTGCCGCCAAACAATCTTCCCACCCCCCAGGGCAATCGCGGAAACGATACAGCCATGCGGATTCCGCAGAATATCGAAGCCGAACGCGCACTTCTGGGCAGCATTCTGCTCGACGGTTCGACCGCAGCTCTGGCCAGCGAACAAATCACAGCCGACGATTTCTACAACGAGCTGAATCGCTCCATTTTTCAGGCGATGATCAACCTGAATACGGCGAATGCGCCCATCAATATGGCGACGCTCTACGCGCAGCTCATGCAGCTCAAACTGTTCGAAGACGCAGGCGGCATCGCCTATCTCACCGAACTCACGCAGCAGGTCCCTGCCGCTATCAATATCTCTCGGTACGCACAGCTCATTAAACAGGCTTCACTCCTTCGCGAGGTCGTGAAAATATCATCGCAGGCCTATGTTCAGGCCCAGCTCCCGATGGATAACACCACCGACTTTATCAACGACCTCAACCAGAAAGTCTTCCAGCTCACGCTCAACGATACGAATCGCGCCTACTACACCTCCAAAGAGGTGATGAATTCGACGTTTTCACAGCTCGAAGAACTCTATGGAAACACGAGCAAAATCCCCGGTGTGCCATCCGGATTTCTCGATCTCGACGCCAAAACTGCCGGTTTTCGCCCCGGCACACTCAACATCATCGCCGCCCGTCCGGCCATGGGAAAAACCGCTCTGGCTCTGAACTGCCTCGCCAATGCCGCCATCGATCACCACGTTCCTGCCGCCTTTTTCTCACTCGAAATGACCAAGGAAGAACTCGGAAACCGACTGCTCTCCTCCCGCGCCCGCATTCCTGGCGACAAAATGCGCACCGGCAATTTCGAAGATGATGAATGGAATCGCTTGCTTCAGGCCATGGAAACCATCATCAGTGCACCGATTTATGTCGATGAAACACCGGCCATCTCCATCACCAAACTCTCAGCCAAAGCACGCCGCCTCAAAACCGAAGGCAACATCGGCCTCATCGTCATCGACTACCTCCAGCTCATGACCGGTTCCGGCGCAACCAGCTCCCGCGAACAGGAAATCTCCGAAATCAGCCGTAATCTCAAAAGCCTCGCCAAAGAACTCAGCATTCCAGTCATCGCACTTGCACAGCTCAACCGCGGCGTCGAATCGCGCCCCGACAAACGCCCCATGCTGCAGGATTTGCGTGAATCCGGCGCTATCGAGCAGGACGCCGACATCGTCATGTTCATCTACCGCGACGATTACTACAACCCCACTTCCGAAAAAAAAGGCATTTCGGAAGTCATCGTCGCCAAACAGCGCAGCGGCCCCACCGGTACAGTTGAACTCGCCTGGTTTGGACAATACACCCTCTTTGCAAACCTCGCCAAAGAACAGGACAACTATTTCTGATGTGAAATGAGCGGGGGGATGTGTCCCCCCAACGCGGCTACCTGCGGTACGCCGCGCCCCCCTCGGCGGTTCTGTCTCGCAAGACGTGCCAATCGCACGTCTTCACGCTCGATACGAACCGCCATAATCCACCAGAATCGTTTGAAATCTGCATTAGGTCCTAGATTTCGACAGGTTTGTCCGGGTCTGCCGGCAATTCGGCATCCGGCGCTTTCTCCCTGCATTCGCACTTGTTCGACTCGCATTTGCCTATCTTTCCCGGTGCAATGGTGGCGCAGATTTCATCGCATTCTCCCTCGACACTGCCCGTGCAAATCAGTCTCGAAACATCCACACAAACGCACTGTTCTTTGACACATGCATAATATTGATTCTGCCCGATCTGCCCACAGTAAACGGCGCACTCACTGGCCTGTGTGCAGGATTCCGGCTTTTGCACCGTTTCGTTGCATTCACATTTTTGCGACACACAGGATGCCGTCTTTCCGGGCGCTTTTAGTGTGCATATCGCATCACATTTATCGCGCGACGGATCTCCTGTACACGATTTGTCGATGCATGCGCACGTTTCAGCCACACAAACCGCTTCTGCATTGGGATTGGATGCACAATGGCTCTCGCAATCGCCGTGACCAGAGCATTTCTTTTCTTCAACCGAACCTTTGGGCAAACAATTACAGCTGTTTCGAATGCAGGCTGCCACAGTCCCCGCCTGATACCTGTCACAGATCTGTTTGCATTTCTCGGTCACATCCCCGTCACAAGCCAGACTGGCTTCGTCAACGCATTTGCATGCGCCATCTTCACAGGCATACATAATCGCGTTGTTATCATAAGTTCTGCACATATTTGCGCAGTCTTCGGCAACTTTGCACATGCTGTTCGAATCTGTACAGGCAGCGCATGCGGCGACGCCAATTCCCACCAAAACGGCATAAACACTACGCATTCTCGACTCCTCCACAAGCATCGGATGTCTCAAGTTCGATATCCGCAATCACATTGGTGAAATCCGCTTTCCCCAACATCATATCTGCGACAAAATCCAAAAAGCGCGGCCCGATTTCGCGAATGGTCGTGAGAATGCTCTCACGCCATTTACCGATATCCCTTTCAAATACATGAATGGTCTGATCTGTACGTCGCTCAATAGAAGCTTTCGCCATCTGCTTGAATTTTTCGCGATGTGCCCGCGCCATGCGTCCCGTAATCAGGCCAGTCACGCCGATATCGAGCAGGGAAATGTGGTTGTCGAAAACCGAAATCTGCGTATCGCCAAAGGCCCCAGCCTTGCCTGGCTGCATGACGTAGTGATCGACGATTTCGAAAGGAAACTGCATATCGTGCCAGTGAATCCTGCTGCTGGCGGGATCATCTCCACAATCTTCCGAGAGCGCCCAGACCTTCGCCAGCATTCCGGCGATTTCGTCGTGGCAGCGCGATTTCAGCGTCTGAGCGAAATCATCAAAACTGGCGTCGATAAAGTCTTCGAAATAAGCCTCGACATCGGCAATCGAAGCTTTGTCGATTTCGCGGGGCATCGCCTGTAAAAACGCCGCTTTGAACTGCCCGGCATCATCACGGATCTGGATTTGGAGCAAATCCATCATGTTCACCACGATTTCCAGCTGCGCATCGCCGGGTTTGAGCGTACCTTTCGCAGATTTGAGTTTTTTGCCGATATCCGCGCGAATATCCCGTGGCAAATCCTGGATATACCCGGCAACCACGCCCAATAAGCGCAACATATCACGCATTTCAGAGCAGGCACGGTTCTCTGCCCGCACCAGGACATTCTGTTTTCGCGCACTGATCTCAGAAATCAGGCGTTCGCGAAGATCTGCCATATCGCCAATCGCCTGTTTTTTTGCCGAAACCATATAAAAGAGCTCGTTTCCAATAATCGGAGATACAGCCGTTTCGACATGCGCACAGACGTCGAGCCACTCCTCGTCATCCAGTCTGTCACATTTGTTAATCACGAGAATCCGTGCTGCATCTGCGTGAATTTTGGCGAGTTCACGCACGATATTCTGTTCAGCACGCGTCATGGCCTGTGAAGCATCGAGCACAAACAGCAGGATATCTGCGCGATTGAGATAACGGGCGAGGTAGTTTTCGCGCGACATCGAGGCTTCGTTTAATCCGGGCGTATCGACGAAAACACAATCCGCACCAAACGGCGTTTCGCGCAGCGAGATTTCGATGCTGTCCGCACCTTCGGGAATGTTCTCGAAAGCCCCCAATCGCAGGTGATTCTGCTGATAATCTTCCCAGGTCCAGGTTTCCATCACCACACCACCGCCGCGCACGGTCACAAAAGAATCGGCTGCACCAAACCGAATCGTGGTGTCGAGTTTCGTCGTCGGTGTAACGCCATAGGGAAGCACCACCAAATTGATGAGCGCATTGATGAGTGACGATTTGCCGTGATTGTATTCGCCGACGACGAGCACATATACAGACTGCTCGCCACCGGATTCAAGATATTGCTGTGTCCATTGTCTGGCCAGACGATCCAGCCCCAGCTGCTGCGCAAGTGCAACCAGTTTGGAAGAATGCAGGTTATCAGGCATCGCAGGTAATACTCCCTGATTTGACCATAAACAGCCGATTGACGCAATCGATGCTCAGGTGCTGCTTGGATGTCGTTGTTAAAAAAGTCTGAACCGTAATGCGGTTGAGATGTTCGAACAATTTGCGGTTTCGAACCGGATCGAGCTCGCTGGATACATCATCGAGCAAAAAGACCGGCTCCACTCCGGCTTCAGATTTGAGGCAATCGATTTCAGCCAGTTTTAAAGCCAGACTCATCGCTCTTTGCTGTCCCTGGCTGGCAAACAATTTTGCCTGACGACCATCGAGATTCAATGACCAGTCATCGCGATGCGGTCCCGCCAGAATCTGCTGGCGCGCAATCTCACGATCACGGGATGTACGAATGTAATCCCTCCATACGCCCACAAGATCATCACAACTCGCCGAATTTCCTGCACCAAAGACGATCTCGGATCGCATCTGGGAGCATTTGTAAACTGGCAAACACCGCAGTGAATCATCGAAAATCGAAGCAAATACGCGGCAAATATGCGGTGCCATCAGGTTAAAATAGTCGTAGCGAAACCGGATGATGCGTTCCCCATATTTGAGCAGCTGTTCGTCGTAAGCATCCAGGAGCGCGTGATCCGGCGCATCGCTGCGCAATACCGCAGACTTTTGTTTGCACACTTTCTGATACTGATCGAGATCGACCAGATATGAGGGATGCAGATTAAAGACCATGCGATCGAGCGCACTGCGGCGATTTGCCGGAGGTGCCTGCATAAACCCGACGTCCATCGGCACGAACAAAATCGCACGCAGAATACCGAGATAACTGCGCACGCTGTTGCACGGCACACCATCGATGTAAGCATGACGCACGCGTCCGGTCAGTTCCATGCCAAGACGTGTCTGTGCATTGCCATCGCAAACAACGGCCGAAAGCTGCGCCCGCTCCTGGTCAAAACGAATCATATCCGGGATGCGATCTGCCCGAAATCCCTTGAGAAATGCCAGCACATAAACGGCCTCGAGGAGATTGCTTTTACCCTGGGCATTATCGCCATAAAAGACGTTGAATCCGGGAGCAAACTCCAGGTGCATGTCTTCCAGATTTCTGAACCTGCTGATGTCGATCGACTGAACAAACACTACGGCTTAACCTCCACGCCCCGGGTAATGGTCTGCCCTTCAACCTCGATAGGTGCAGGCAGTTCGGTGCGTGTATCGATTTCGCGGTGCTGCAGCTGCATCACCCCCGGCCATGACTCATGCACCTCAACCCCAAATCCCGGTCCGACAAGACGGACTCTGGCCACGATCGACGGATTTTGTCCCGATATGCGAATCTTTTTGACGGTCCTGGTCTGGCTGAGCAAATCTTCCAGCGGCATTTGAACCGGCGTATCGACCAGTGCACCGGTTTCACCGGTTTCGAGAACCAAAACCGGCGTCGCCTGCATCACAGATTTGGAATCGACCTGGATTTCGAGCGTCACCACGCCATCGGCATCGGTTTCAACCTCGCTGATACCAATCTCGAACGGCAGAACCACAGATGCCTGGGATGTTCCGGAAACATCGGCTGTCGCACTGTCGGATGCGACATTTGCATCCGGTTCATTCTTTTGTGTTGAACAGCTACAAGCCAAAAACAGACATATACAAAAGCACAAAAAACGCAGCATCAGCTTACCCCGCAAGGTCCAAAAAACGCACGCGCGCCCTGGTGATATTGTTCAGCAAAGCACGAATCTGAGCAACTTTATCGCTCTGAACGCTCAACGCAAACAGCACGCCGGCGGCAGTATAATCTTCTGACAGTTTTACCAGTTTATGCTCGGTCATCAAGCCGTAGACGCCGTAAGTATCGGCAAAATCGACCTCAAAACGAAGCGTTTCACAAGGGATGATTTCGGATTTATCGGCAGTTCTGAGGCATTCAGCAACCGTATTGCCATAGGCGCGGACGAGACCACCGACGCCCAGCTTAATACCGCCGAAATAGCGCACGACATGCGCGAGCACATTATCGAACTGCTGCCCGTCGATTGCGGCGAGCATCGGTCTGCCTGCGCTGCCGCCGGGTTCGCCATCATCGTTGAACCTGTAGAGTTCTCCCATCCGATAGGCCCAGCAATTATGTGTGGCGTCGGCGCACCTGAGCATCGCAAGCGCCGCCTGGACTTCATCCAGGCTGACAACTCTGATGCAGGTTGCAATGAATCGTGATTTTTTAATCTCGACTTCGAGTTTTGCTTCGCCAGACAGTTCAAACATCACACGCCCCGGTCTTACCAATCGCCCGGCTGTGGGTTATAGCACCGAAAAGGCGCATTGGATACAGGTTTGAACTGAAATTGCAGTGGCAATGTAACAATTCATCCGGGGCTCTGCCCCAACCCCCGCCAAGTGCCTGAGGCCCTTGGAACCCGCAATTTTTTTGGCTATGTTTAACGATCGTGGATATGAAAAAGTAAGGTTCTCTGCTTTGCGGCCACGAGCGATGAGCAATGAGCCACGAGTGCTCATTGGCCAACTCGACGCTCGATGCTCGGCGCTCTTTGCCAGTATCTCACACGTATCGGGGTAACGCTATATCCACACTGGTTAAACATAGCCAAAAAAAAAGACAGCATCGTGGTGACGTACCCGCGTCAAAACGTACCGTTGCTGCCTTCCGACCCTGGCGGATTGGTAAATCTTCGTCACATCACCACGATGCTGTCTTAAGCGGAGAGGGTGGGATTCGAACTCACGATACCCTTTCGGGGTATACACGATTTCCAATCGTGCGCCTTCGACCACTCGGCCACCTCTCCAGAATAGCAGAGGAGGAAAAGGGATTCGAACCCTTGATACGGCAAGCCGTATACGTGATTTCGAGTCACGCGCCTTCGACCACTCGGCCATTCCTCCACAGACTATTAAGACCGCAATTTTTCAAAGAATTCGTGAAGGATATTGCTGCACTCATCAGCGAGCACACCTTCATCGACTTTAATCCGGTGATTGAGTCTTGGATCTTCGCCGAGGGCAAAGAGAGAACGCATCGCACCGGCTTTTGGGTCACGGCACCCAAAAACGACTCTATCGACCCGCGCCTGTAGCAGAGCGCCTGTACACATGATACAAGGCTCAAGCGTCACATAGAGCGTAGACCGCATCAGCCGCCAGTCCCCGAGAGACGCGCTGGCAGTTTCAAGAGCAAGGATTTCGGCATGTCCGATAATTTGATTATCATTCATGCGCCGATTGGAACCCCAACCGCAAATCCTGCCTTCGACGACGAGCACAGCGCCGACAGGAACTTCCCGCCGCCCAAAGGCATCTTTGGCGAGTCTGAGCGCTAGCGACATGTAGTGCTTATCTAAACTGGCCATAGCTGCCCTTGGAAGCGAAATACACCGAAATGGATTCGAACCATCAACCTACGGCTTCGTAGGCCGTTGCTCTATCCAGTTGAGCTATCGGTGCTTAGTACACCGAAATGGATTCGAACCATCAACCTACGGCTTCGTAGGCCGTTGCTCTAT
>CAMKRB010000059.1 GCA_946415045.1 uncultured Myxococcales bacterium | reverse complement strand
CTACGAAAAGCCTCTGCGCCTGATTTGTGAAGATCTCACACAAATCGTCATCGTCGACAATACACCATCCATATTTGCCAAGTATCCGCTCAATGGCATTCTCAGCCGCACATGGCGCGGTGATCCCGAAGACACCGAGCTCACGAACCTGTCGTATTACCTCGACTGGCTGAACAAACAGACCTCCATGCAGCGAGATCATCAGGCATGGCGCCTCGAAACGCTGTGCATCCGATCCAAATAGTTTTTTTCTGGGGCGCTGCCCCAGCCCCATCCCATGGGGGCACGCAGAGGGGGTCGGCGCGTATTTCGCTTGCGAAATAGCGCCGCAGGGGGAGACTTCCCCCTCATCCATAAGCCGCATCTAGGGAATCTGTGCGTGAATCATTTTCTGCACCTGCGGATGGGGCGAAGCCATCAGTTCTTCGGGCGTTCCGCATGCAGCGATCACGCCCTCATAGACCATGGCGATCTGGTCGGCGATTCTGAACGTCGACACCATATCGTGGCTGATGACGATGGTCGTGAGTTCGAATGCGTCGTGCGCTTCGAGAATCATATCGTCGACATAACGGATCATGATGGGATCCTGGCCGGTGGTCGGCTCGTCGTAAATCATGAGTTTCGGGCGAGTGATGATGGCGCGGGCCAGACCGACGCGCTTGCGCTGTCCGGCGGAGATTGAGGCGGGCCAGGCGTTTGCAATTTCGGTAATTTTCAGGCGCTCGAGCATTTCGTCGACGCGCGTTCTGGCTTCGGCTTTCGGGATGGCGTTTCGGCGTTCAAGCAGCGGGAATGCAATATTTTCGGCCACCGTCATCGAATCGAACAGCGCCGCGCCCTGAAACAGCATGCCGATGCGCGTGCGCATTTCTTCGCGTTCGCGTTCGGAGCACTGCGTGAGCTCGAGGCCGTCGACGTTCACGGTGCCCGAATCGGGCATGAACAGCCCCAGAATATGCTTGAGCAGCACGGATTTGCCCGATCCGCTGCCGCCGATGATCACTGTGATTTTGCGCTCCGGCACGTCGAGAGACACGCCCTTGAGCACCGGCCGGCCCGAAAACGACTTGTGCAAATCGCGCACCTGCACATAATTGCGCGACTGCTGCACCGAAAACGTCTTCTGCGCTTTGTTCGACGAATCGAAGAAACGTCGCACTTCGGGGATTCGCGTCGATTTTACATCGTCAAGCGAGCCCTGAAAGATGATTTTTCCGTCGTGCAGAAAGGCCACGCGGTCGGCCAGCCGGTAAATGCTCTGGATATCGTGGCTGATGATGACGCTCGTCATATCATATTTCTGGCGCAGTTCCTTGATAATCCCATCCACAAAGACGATCATCAGCGGGTCGAGACCAGTCGTCGGTTCGTCGAAAAAAACGAGTTCCGGCTGATGAATGGTCGCCCGCGCAAACGACACGCGCTTTTTCATGCCGCCCGACAACTCGTAGGGAAACTTGTCGATAGCGTCCATCAGCCCCAGCGGTTCAAGCGCTTCTTCCACCAGGCGCCGCGCCTGTGATTCGGGCATCTTCGTGTTTTCAAGCAGCGGAAATGCGATGTTCTCATAAACCGAAATCGAGTCGATGAGCGCATAATCCTGCAAAATCGTCCCGGTGCGTTTGCGCAAATCGTTTATCTGCGCGGTGTTGCACGATTTTGTATCGACTCCGAACAGCGTACACGTCCCCGACGTCGGCATCATCAAACCATTCATCGTTTTGATGAGCACCGATTTGCCCGACCCCGACTCCCCGATAATCACCGTCGTCTTGCCCACCGGAATATCAAGCGACAAGCCATCCAGAACGACTTTGTCGCCAAATTTCTGCGACACATTGTCGAGCCTCACAATCGGCCCCTGTTCGGCGGTCCATCGCGAAATATCGGGTAACAGGTAGTTCTGACGCATCGTTCACGGATAATACAAAGACGTTACAAAGACCTGACGCGATCGGTGCGATCCCCTTGCAAAACGACGCAATCATCCTCGATGGTGCCGCCGCATCCGAGCGCAGCCTTGGCTTTTTTGAGCCAGGCTGTGAGCTGCGCTTTATCCGGATTGCCGGAGAACGCAACGATGGTAACGGTTTTCCCGCTCCTGTGTGCGCGCTCGATGCGCGCCGACCTCACGACGGGCATCTTTGGCGCATCTGCCGGTCCGGCGTCTGATTTGGACGAAACCGGCGCATTCTGAGGCTTTGCATCCACAGATTTCGAAAGAGCCGCAAACGGATTGTCGATGCAAAAGTCGTCGCCCTGCCAGCGCTCCGTTTTTTTGGCCATATCAGGAATTCCTGCGGATTTCGAGGTGTCTGAAATTGCCGTAACCGTTGGACTGAGTCGAGACGAGCGAATCGGCATTCAGCAGCAGATGCAGCGCACGGCGGTCGACGTTGTCCATGCCAAAGCACTGAATTTGCTGCAAACCGCCCTCAATCTTGTCGTGCAGTTCACCGGCCACGCTCTCCATCTGATGGACGCGTTCCAGGCGATAGCTGTTCACATCCACATCGAATCGATAGCCCGACCCCAGCGCAAAACGCGCTCGCCGCAAAATCCACGACAGCGCATTCACCACAGCCGGATCCTTCGCCGGAGACAGCGATTTGACATCGTCACCAATCACATCAAAAACAGCGGTATTGTCAATCACTTCGGTGTGAATCTCGGCATCAAATCCCATATACGAAAGGATATCGGCCAGAAAATCGACGGTTCTGTCGACGACATCGCCATCGTAATCATCATACATATAATCCATAAAAACTCCGGAATTTGCTTGGGATTGAGGTTGCCGTGCTACCGGCAAAGCCGGTACGCACTGGCGGCGGGGCTATTGGCTTGCGCCAATACGCCCCGCCAAAACGTCAAAATTCTATTATCCCCTGCGTCTGCATGCAAGATAAAAAGCCATGATGCTTTTGGCCACATCCATATCGTGCATCATTGCTCTGGATCCGGCGCTTCGGGCTGCGGTTCTTCGGGCTGCTGGGGGGCGGTGGACTCGCATTCAAGCCCTTTGAAACCCAGGTTTTTCTTGGGGCACTCCCATGTTTCTGACAATTTGATACCGCAGGCATTCTCGTCGGAATAAACGCTGCCGTCAAACATATACGAAACCGAAGCTGTTTCCGAGACATGCCACTTGGCCAGCGGTTGATCGAACGCTTTTGAATCACGGAACATGCCGTCCATTTTATCTACATTGGAAACATCCCATTGCTCCAGCGACTCATTGAAACTCTCTGTTTTGGCAAACATATAGCTCAAATCGGTTGCACTGGACAAATCCCATGAAGATAAATCCTGACTGAATGCAATAGTCCCAAAGAACATATACGACATATTTTCAACGCCGGAGGTGTCCCATTGATTCAGCGGCTGATCGAAATTCTCTGCCAGATCGAACATACTTGCAGTATTGACGAGGGCGCTGGTTTTCCATTGATTGAGCGGCTGGTCGAAATTATGCGCATTGCAAAACATATAAGACATATCTTCAACAGCGGAGACATCCCATTGTTCAAGGGGCTGGTTGAAATTACTTGCAGCCTCGAACATATAAGCCATATCCGAAACATTGGAAACATCCCAGCTGTTCAATGGCTGGTTAAACCGTTTGGCTTCATAAAACATGCCATTCATGTATTCTGCATTCGAGGTATCCCACATATCCAGAGATTGATTGAAGCTGAGCGCGAATTCAAACGTAGATTCAAAGCCCAGCACAGAGAAAGTGTCCCACCAGGCCAACGGCTGATTAAAAGAAATGGCTCCGGAAAATGTTTTGAACATGTATTCTATATTTGAAACGTCCCAGTTTTCAATATCATCGTTGAAGTTTGTCGCATTATAAAAGAATAAATCCAGATTGTCCGAATCGGAAAGATCCGGAATATCCACGCTTGAAATCTTTACCAGATGTGTACAGTAGAAAAATGCATAGGTGGCCAGTTTTACCGGCCCAAAACTGCGGATTTCAATGAGCTTTGGTGCAGAATTTCGCAATGCCTTGTTTGCCGCGCTGCCGCGTTCTGTAAACGGGTTGCCGTCGGCAAATGCAAATCCATTGTAGTCACCGCGGATTTTAACGACATATTCTCCGCCCGCAATATATATATGCGATATGGATTCTGTATGTTCACACGAAATGGTTTCGGTAGAACCGTCGCCCCAGTCGATTTCAAATTCGCATGTGTTATCGCCTTTGGGAAGCGTGAGCATTCTGTCGCTGAACGGGATCTTCCAGACCGTGGTGAATGTGTCGGGGACACATCGTCCATCTTCACGACAAATATAGTGGTAATTCCCGTCATCAACACATTGCTCGTTTGATGTACATTTTGTAGAACAGCGATATCCAATAAAACTGTCGCAAAAGACGTTTGGATCATCTTTATCGTCCTCTGCGCTCCCCGGACCATCTGCACAATCATAGGATGACAGACAATATTCGCCTTGTTTTGGGGCGGTTTCATATTTATCGTGCATGTGATTGTGATTGGCATCGACAAATACACACAGATTATCGGGGTTGCAGTATCTGCTGCCCTTGCAGGTTTCGTCACAGGGCGTTGGTTCGTAACAGCTCCCAAACTCATCGCATCCATAGATGCATTCCTGTGGGCAAACACAGGAACCATCACGAATCCAGCCATTTGCGCAGTTTGGATTCATGATACAGACGCCATCCGAATCACAGCCAAACTGACAATTACCCGGGCACAGGCAGTTTCCTGCGCTGTCACATCCTTCCCTGCATATTTCGGGGCAGCATTCATAACTTAACAGATTGCATCCGTTTGTACATTCATCCGGGCAGCTGATGCACCTGCCGGATTCGTCGCATCCCAGCGGGCATTCGCTTGGGCAGACGCAGCCATAATCAGAATTGCAGTCTGCGGCTGTTGTTCCAAAGGGAGCAACCATGCACGTCCAGTCTACGCAAATGCCGCTTTTGCACTGTTCGTGGCTGCTGCATTCCGCCCCCGAATCGCGCAAAGGTTCGGTTGTCCCGCATGTTTCGGTAACACCGATGCAGACGCCGTTGCATGGCACGGTTGCCCCCTCGCATTTGATGTGGCAGTAGTAGTTGCCAAACAGCCGGCTGGTATCTGTGAAAGGCGTACAAACGGGGAGTTCATCAGGACATTGAGCTTCAGCGTGTTGAACGGGAATACCGTTTTCAAAGACATAGACGAGCACATCCTTACCTTCCGGCGGACACAATTCCCCAACGTGCGGTGCATCCAGAGAACAACCGGTTAAAACCAGCAGTGTCAGCAACATCAGAATGGCCTTTTTCATCTCCGAACTCCGGTCTCTCAGTCGCAGTAATCTGTCACATGTTGCAGAATTACCAGCTCATTGCGTGCTGCAGTTCCCGGCAGCACAGCGATGCGAACCAGTGCATTACCATCACAGCGCTCAGTTTAGCATAGATGTCCCCATCATGTCACAGTTATTTGCAGATTGGCACAGTATCGAAAAGCTCAGCCCATTTTCAGAACGCCACAGGCACCAGACATCCATAGTCCCCGGTTGGCGCGCAGCAACTGCCAGTTGGATACAGGGTTCTCCCTCTTATTTCCAAAAATATTTCCAGCCCAATGGCTGGAAAAAACAGGGAGGCCCCCGGAGCTTTGAGCGGGCCAATCATCGCTCAAAGCTCAATTTTCATAATCAATACTCAGGAAGGGATGGGGATGTATAGTATTCTTCGAATGGGAGTTCCTTGTCGTTTATAACGATGTTCACATCCTCGTTCTGTGCGGGTAACTGGACAAAGACAACTGTATGAGAAATGGCTTCATCCATTGAGGGCGCGCTTATCACATCCAGCTGAACGGAATGATTCCCGCAGTCGTGTGAAATACCGAACCGATGACCGCAAACGCCGCGGAAACCGATGTATACAGCATCGATAATATAATTGTTGTAATCGACGGCAAGCAGTTTATCACTGACCATATTATTCAATTTGTACAACTGAACGAATTCGACGGCTTCATCTGATGATCGAATAATCTTACTCCATGATTCACGAGAAACCGTATAATCATGGTTTTCCCTTTCGATTGGCGCATAATAATTACCGAGATCAGAAATGAACAAGGGTTCTATATTCTCTATTGGACGACAGTCCTCACCGTCAGACGATTGTTCTGAGGCTTTGTCGTTCGGATGCGCATCAGAATTTGAGTTGTTATCCTGTTTCGTCGCATCCTGGTCATTTTGATTTGCAGCAGTATCGTTCTGCCCCTGAGCAAGCGAATCATAGGTAGAAGACAGGTGTATGCCATCTTCCTCACTATTGTTACAAGCGAATAAGAAACACGAAACCGCGACAAATGGAATTGTAATAAAACTACGCATACATGCCTCCGTTAAAACAATGGAATAGCAATGCTACAGCCAATAGATCTCGCACATTATGTAAATACCCCCTCCTACATTGCATATTTTTTTAGTCACATTCAAGTATTTTTTTACTTTTTGTTTAAAGCAAGCAACAATCAGCCCCACCCCACAATCAGTGCTTTCATATCGATAGCCCCCGGAATGCCATCACATCGATAAACAACGATTCTACGAGTTGGGATTTCTTTCGGATTCGTCGGATTCGTCGGATTCGTCTGATTCGTCTGATTCGTCTGATTCGTCGGATTCGTCTGATTCGTCTGATTCGTCTGATTCGTCGGATTCGTCGGATTCGTCGGATTCGTCGGATTCGTCGGAGGTATTGTTAGTTTCTGACTTTTTTTCAGAAACAGTTGTCGCCGCATGAGGATCTTTGGATTTATCGTCCGCAGCCTGCTCTGCTTCACGCGATTTCTCGAGCACATATTTCAGCGTCGTCTGGATGATCGAGACGGTTGGAACAGCCAGCACGAGACCAAGGATACCAGCACACTGCTGTCCGGCGAGCAATGCAAAGATGATCACGACCGGATGCAGATTGGTCGAAGAGCCGACGATTTTGGGCGTAAAGAAATTCGTATCGCAAAAATGCACAAACAAAATCCAGCCCAACACGAGTACAGCCGACAGCGGTCCCTGTACCAGCCCCAGCAAAACAGCAGGAATCGTACTGATAATCGTTCCAAAAATCGGCACGATGCTGAGGATGCCGGCAATAATACCGAGTAACAACGAGAAATCGACGCCCAGAATCGTCAGACCAATACCGGTGAGCGTACCATTGATGCAGCAGATAATCAGCTGTCCCTGCACGACGCCCGACAATCCCTTGGCCAGACGCCCCATAAATTCATCATATCCTTTGGCTTCACCGTTTTTATCCTTGAAGAGCTCGCGGATATGTTTGAGCAGGTTGGGCAGATCGATCGACAGAAAAGCCGCAAGCATGAAAACGAGAATGAGCTGTACGAACGTATTGATGATGAATTCGATGGCATACTGGATAACCGACAATGCGCTGCCGGCAAACTGCGTGCCCGATTCGACCAGTCCGGATGCGGCCTTGCTGATTTCGCGTCCCAGATCGAAACTGTCCTGCTGGAGAGATCTGGACGATTCCTGCACGACAATTCGATAAGACCCATCTTTATTCGGCTGGATCACCAATGGTTGATTGCCCGGCATGACATCGTAAGATCCTTTGCCGGTCTGCTTGAATTTGAACAGTACTGGCGGTTCAGCGACCTCGACGCTGGCGGCCTCAATGAGTTCGCGGTTGCCCTGCACGCGCTCGCCCGGAATGAGTAGCGGTGCATTGCCACTCGTATCCACGCCGGCGATATTCAGATTCTTGATATCGGTCGTCGCTTTTTGCCATGCACCACCAACCTTTTCGCTGGCTCTTTGAATATCGTCAGAAGCATCGTGCTTATCCTTCAGCGAGAATTTGTAAAGCAAATCATCGATATTCCGGCTCCAGCGCGGGATGTCCTCATCTTTCACGCGATTGAGAAACTGCGGCACATCCTGAGCGGCCTGACTGATTTCATCGGTGAGTGAAGGGATAAAGGCAAAGCAAATACCGGTTACGCCAAGAGCAAACAGCAGGTAGGTGATGAGCACAGCGACGCCGCGCGGCAATCGGTGGCCGCGTATCTTAACCCGATTCATGCGCTTCACTAGTGGCTCGATGAGATAAACCACGATCAGCGCGATCACAAACGGCGTCAGAATCTCGTGGAAAAACGCGAGTACCATAAACAGGCACAGCAGGATGATGAGCAATAACAAATGCGTTTTTACAAAATGCGAAATATTGTGAATCATGAGAATCGGTCTTGGAGTGGTGAATGAACGCCCTATTCGAGCAACAGATGCCAGTGCAGTCTTGCACCAAGTTTAAACGTCGGTGCACGGCCTTCTTCATCCGAAGTATTCTGGCCTGTGAGATCGACGAACCAATTGTCGTTGAAGTAATACTCAGCTGAAAGCGCCTGTTCGTTGCCGTCAGAGCCACGAATCGACACACCTGCCGCGATGCGCAGCCCCTTGTTAATCTGTTTCACATAGACAAATTGCGCAGCGCCTTCGCTGAACACGAACTTAAACTGATCGGCATTGATAAAGGTGTCGATCTGTGACGAGAAAAATGGCGACAGCAAGGATTCCATGGCTACGTCGTTGCCCGAGAAATCCTCGATGGTACGCCCGGTCAGAATGAGTGCATAGATGTTGGTATCGGTCAGGTAGGGGCTCGAATCGAAGCTCCACAAGGGCTTGAACACTGTGCCGGCAACGGTAAGCGTAATTGCATACATATCGCTGGTGTTGGAATTGCTGGTCGAAATGCGCTTGCGCCGGTCGAGATCGGTGTTTCCGGTAACTGCGTTGAATGCGCTCGAATCGGTGTTGATTTCGGTCGTCGCAATGATATCGATCTTACCATCCAGCGAACCGTTGAACGTGATTTGTGCGCCATTCTGGAACTCGAAATCGTTACCTCTGAACCCGAACAATCCCGACGAAATGGAGACGATGCCGGTCGGATAGAAATCCTTGATGGTGCCGCCGATGCGCAGCTGCGCGCCGACTTCAAGTTCGAGTGTAGCTGTTGCGATCCGCACATCTGCGCTGATGGAATTCTCGGCGGTCATTCCGATATCGAGGTGTATCTTTCCCACCTGCGGCATCTTGCGCAAAAACGAGGGGGAGTACGTTTCGACACGTCGTCTGGAATCGATAAACAGCGATACGATTTGGTCGCGGATAAAATTGGATGATCCGTCGTCGAAATTCCTGCTGTACCTGGCCTCGGCAATATCGACATCTCCGGCAACCACAATGGTATCGAAATCAGCGAAATCCCCTGCGGTTATTTGAATATCCGGAGAGAGCGTCAGGAACAGTTCATCTTTCATTCTAAAGCCGACATTGTTGCCCGTAATCGACAGATTGCCGCTCTTTGGTATCAGCGCATCCCGTTTGATTTCGCCAAAGATCATATAATTGCCGCCCATCATGTTGCCTTTGAACGGACGTGATTTGGGAATCACAATGCATTCACCGTTTCCGGAACAAGGCGTTCCTTTGGTCACAAGCAACAAGCCATCATCCAGCGTAATCGGATCGTTGAGGGTATGCATCTCGACGTCGATGGGTTCAACGACTTCGAGTTTTGCGTTGAAATCGAATTTTGACGGATCGAAAGCAAATGCCCCGCGCTTGTCGATGATGCTGCCCGACACGCTCGCATTCAGGTCGAGCTTTCCCGTTGCCGATGCGATATCTTTCACAAACAGCTGTGACAAAGCCGCATCAATCGTTCCATTCAAATTGGCAGCCACATTGCCTTTGGACGACGCCAAAACGCTCAGCGTGATCCATTGCCCGTTCACCCCCAGTTTAAAGGGCTGATCATCGGGGGTATAGGCGCACAAAGTGCCTGTTCCGCATGCCGGATTGTTGCGATCGATGAGCAAAAATCCCTGCGTCAATTCAACCGGTGAATCCACCATTGACGTGAGCATCTGTATGGGATCGCGCACACCCAAATATCCCTTGATATCGAGATTGCGCGGGCTCAGGCGCTGCTGATGATAGATATTTCCCTTGGCTGAAATGCTGACTCCGAGCAATCCCGTCGTTTTCTGCAATGCAGGCACGAGCGATTTTGCGATTGCAGCGTCGATTTCGCCGTTGACATCGACGTCGATATTGCCCTTGAGATCGCCGTTGCCCCGCATTTTTAATACAGAATCGCGGTATTTCAGTTCCAGTGAACTCAGTTCGACCGACATATCATTCAGATTGGCGCGCAATCTTGCCGGCTGCGTCAGCACAGCA
This sequence comes from uncultured Myxococcales bacterium, assembly GCA_946415045.1. Classification (GTDB taxonomy): domain Bacteria; phylum Myxococcota_A; class Bradymonadia; order UBA4248; family UBA4248; genus UBA4248. Next base: position 3,311 of record CAMKRB010000059.1, on the reverse strand, counting down.
TTGCTGCCCAGCACTGATACATCCATATTATCCAGTAACACCGAGACCTGCATGTGCTCGAAGTCCGTCATGCAGAAACCGACAGAACCCGAAATCTCGGCCTTGTTGATTCCCCATTGCGCAGTGAGTTCCGAGAAATCCAGCCCCAGTTGTGATACCGCCTGCAGCACATCCAGATCCGGGAAGTTCACAGACATCGAAACTGAGAAATTCGGAGATGTTCTCACGAATCCCGACAAATACAACAAGTCGATGATGTTGCCTTTGACCAGCGAAAACTGTCTGGAACGCGACATCAGAATTTCGGTATTGCCCAAATTCAAATCTGCATATTTCACATCGTGCAGCTTGATCTCGCCCTCCAGCCAGGTCGACTGCAGATTCTTCAAAGCCTTGGAACTCAGCTTTCTGGAACTGAACCAATTCATGATCAGGTTCAGATCGGCGTTGCCCGAGATATCGAACGAGACCAGGCCCTCAACCGGCAGATCCAGATCTCTGAATGCCTTGAACTTGTTTGGCGAAATCGGATTCAGATAAGTATTGAACGATGCGAATTCCGTTTTGACATCATATGTAAGTGTATTGATGGAAAAATCGGCTGCACGCCGGATAACGCCGTCCCTGGACCGCATATACAGCGGCCGTTTGAGGGGTTTTCCAGTTTCTTCTTCGGTCTTTTTTTGCAGTGCATCCAGGCGGGCGACTTCCTTTTCATCGATTTCGGCCTTGTCAAACCAGACGCTCAGCATGGGCACATAGACCTGATCGTTCTCATAGCGAGCGCGAAGCCGCATCGTATCGATGGGAATGTCCATCACCTCGACATTGTGCATCTCGTAGGTCAGCAACGCTTCCAGTTTCTTTGCCGGACCGGTCATCGTGAGCGTGCCTTCGCCTTTTCCCTTCAATCCCAGCATCTGAATGGCTTCGATATTCAGTTTTTCGAGGTCCACATTGCCGATATCGACTTGCGTTTTAAAGGGAATCGCCATCGGATTCTTCAGGGCTTCAGGTGACAGTTCACCCCGGATGCTCGCATTGATCGTCGCAATATCCGACTGCACCATGAATCGTGGCGAGGTCAGAATGGAATCTTTCAGAGCGAGATCGACATCGACGACAGGAACGTTCATGCCCATATAGCTGACATCTTTTGTTTTCAGCCGCATGCTGCCGCACGATTTGCCGTTGCAGTCCGAATACGAAGCCGTGACATCGAGCGGCCCCATTTTCAAATCTTCGATGCCAAACGCCTCTGCATAGGTCTCAGGTTCTTCGATGTGAGCGACGACATCAGCCCGCAATTCTTCGATATTGCTGAGGTTGAGGCGCATACCGGGCTTTACGTGTACGTAATCCCTGCCCATTTCGATCTTCACGCCGGCCGGCGATTCCATAATGCCGTTGGCATAGGTGAAGACATCGGCAGAGCTGCTGCTTCCCGGACGGATACTGATATTCCGGACGCCGGCCACGCTTTCGTCGAGCTTATACGACGTCTTGTCGGGCAGCGAGACCGCGATGACGCCATCTTTTGATCGCGCATTCAAATGTGCACCGAGCAAGCCGTTAAATTTTTTGATCGACCCATCCGGCAGCAAATCGAGCGGCGTCAGGCCTTCATCCAGTCGTTCGGCGAATTCGGGATCGATATAGTCAAAGCCATCAGCGGGTTTCTTTCCGGCATAGAGATCGAAATCGAAATCGCCGTCCATAATCTCGTAAAAGCCTTTGGCTGCGACCCCGCCCAGCATCGTATCAGCCTCGAGCGACTTGATTTCGAAATGCTGCCCATCCATGCGAGCTCTCAACCCAACCCGGGCGACATCGACATCAAACGTCTCAAAATCCGGCACATCCAGCGCAATATCCCCTGAAACGCGAGCCAAATCCCCCGCCATATCGGCATTCAGCGTCAGCTGTGAATCGCCATGCAGAATTTTGCCAAAGAAATACGACAGAATATGGTCCTGCACATCCATTGTCATCTTGAGCTTTGCAGCCCACAGGATGCTTTCCTCCGGCAGCAGCCCCGATGGCACATAGTGATGTGACTGCGCTTCTCTGTCGATATCTTCCTGTGTTGGGCCTACGTTCATCATCGCTTTGGTCATTTCGATGTAGCCGCCGTCGCCCACGCCCGTATGCATTGCCGGAATATAGAACGAGTTTTTGTGCCAGTTAAAGTTGTCTACATGCGTATTCCTGAGCGGAATCATGAAATGCCCGCGCATGTCGGGTTTCACACCAAGAGGCTGATGGAACGACACATCCTCGCGCAGCATCTGCTCGAGATACCGCGACATCATCTGATTTGCATAACCGAGTTTGCCTGCGCTTCCCGGACCACCGCTCATCACGAGGCCTTCGTCTGCATCCCCCACAGACGACAGCGGAAACGAAAACATCGACGGTTCAAAATCCAGCATGCCATGCCGCACGATAATGGCTTCTTTTCCGCCATTTTCGGCCGCAGGGGGTGAAATCATCTCGAGTACACCGCCGCCGGTGCGAATTGAATAGTGGTCTACATCCGTATCGTACAAATCGATGCGGAAACCATCGAAAATCAGATGCACATCGGTGTGTTCGACGTTCAAATCCGACAGGAACACCGTAAATGATCCCGGCGGGGTCGGCGGCTCCGGCTCCCACGGATACGGCAAAACCACTTTCAATATATTCAGCTCGCCATGCGTGAAATCCAGATTTACCTGTGCATTGTAAGCCTTGATGCGGCCAATCAGCAACGTGCTCGTCGACAGTTCGAAGAGCTCGACGATCGGAATCTTCGCCTCAAGCCTGGGCGCAAAAATGACCGCCTCCTGCTTTCCCGCTTCCGACAGACGCACATTTGTCATCGTCAGTGTCTGCAAGAACGGATCTGTCGACATCGTGTCGGCCCAGTAATCACCGCGCAAAAACGTGCTCAGCTGCGAATGCAGAATCTTTGGGCCATACGAACTGTTCAGCAGAAAAAAGACGACCAGATAGATAAATCCAATCAGCACGATTGGAATCGACAGCGTCATCACAGCCGTATTGATATACTGGGACACACGGGATCCCTTGTTCTGCTCCCGGAATTCCAGTTTTTTTAAATCAATTTTGCCTGCCATTACACTGCCACAGTTCTTCCAGATACGTCACACCTACACGACGCCAAAATAGGTATACATGGCACGATTTCGTGCAAAATGCGATTTTTTAAGCTGTGGATGCGATATTTTTTCGGAACAGTTCAGCCTTACACAAGCCCGTTAGGGCTTGCATATCAATAGCCCCCGGCAACGCCGGGGGATAAGGCA
>CAMKRB010000058.1 GCA_946415045.1 uncultured Myxococcales bacterium | reverse complement strand
GGCCAACGCTGAGGATATCTTTGGGATCGGCGATATGCTGATAGGAAATCTCGGACACATGAACGAGGCCTTCGACACCGCCCACATCGACGAAAGCGCCGTAGTTCTGGAGCGAAACGACCTTGCCATCGAGCACTGCACCCGCTTCGATCTTTGACATAATTTCTTCGCGTTTGACGCGGTTTTCCTCGTCGATAAGCGCCGTGCGGGAGAGCACGATATCATGGCCGCGCTTGGCATATTTAATCACTTTGAATTCGAGCGACTGGCCGACGAACGATGCAGGATCTTCGACCTTGCCTTTCTGAATCTGCGAAAGCGGACAAAATGCGCGCTGACCCATCACTTCGAGTTCAAAGCCGCCCTTGTTGGTGGCCTTGACGACTGCCTTCACAGCCATCCCCGACTGATAGGCTTCTTCGAGAGCGATGTTGCCGGCTTTCATCGAGCGAGAAAGCTTGATTCCGCTTTCGTCAAAACCGACGATCTTGGCCTTGATTGTGTCGCCAATCACATTGGTGAGCTTGCCGTCTTCGGGATTGAGGAGCTCGGCCACTGGCAATGATGCTTCTGCTTTTGCACCAATGTTCACATAGGCATACTCTGCCCCAATCTGCACAATGATGCCTTCAACGATCATACCTTTCTCGAAGGATTTCTTTTCCAGCGCCTGATCGTTCTCTTCAAGCAGTTTTGAAAAATCTTCGACTTCAGCCGTCTCGGCAACAGAGGATTCCTTAACCTGCGACTCCGAGACGGAGTTCTGATTCTCATCGGCCATAACTAATTCCCAAATCGCTCCATTCAATTGCCTGCGTTGCGCAGGACAAAACCTTTGCCTGTATCCAGGACTTCGAAAAAATGATCTGGCGGGACCGTCCCGTCAGAATCCGCCTATTTCAACTGAGCGAGGATTTCACCCAGTTCCCATTTCTGTGAATCGTTGAGCTTCTTTTGAAGCGCCAGTTGTGCATGGGCATAAGCATCCAGCCGTTGTTCCAGTTCCGGGCGCATCTGCCTGCGCCACACGGCGCGCTGATTCTCGTCCAGACCCAGCAGGTCCTGATTGAATTTGTTCAGAATCTGCGCGGCTTTTGCCCCATCTTTTCCGATGTAATCTCGGATCTGAATCAGATTCTCGCCTGGATTGGCGAGGTCTTTCTGCATCAGGGATGTCAAATCGTCAAGCAAACCGAAATACGGCGCTGCTATCGCCATTTGTTCCGCACTCACTGCGGCTTCCTGATGGGACTTCGGTCCGGCACATCCCCCAAGCATTACGATACATAATGCCATCGCAAGTATCATGATGATACATCCTTTTGTCGGGTTCATTGCCGTCACATTCGCTCCACTGCACAGTGCTTTTTCATTCAGAAAAAGCCGCAGACATCTTGAACCCGATACACACAATTGTCAAGTGGGGATTTTTATGTGCGCTCGCTTTGCGACGTGCCACGACACGTCGCTACAGCTCGCCGGCGCGTCTATCCCTGCCGGGATACGCCGCGCCACCTGTTGTCCCTGAATCACCGCAAATTGCGCAGCTGCCTCACGATGTCAATCCATACTCATCATGTCCATGAATTTCCCAAATGCACTTTTGATCGTTGTGCCCGCCTTTTTTCCGTGTTCGATAAATTCTCCCCACCCGTCGTTTTCCTTCTTATCCTTATCTTTGCGATCCTCAGATAAATGGCTGTCTGCGCCACCAGCCTGGTGTGCAGCCAAACCTGAAGTATTTGCCATTCGATGGGCTGTGTTCACATTTTTCGAAGCCGAAACATCGGGTTTATGAAGGCTTTTATAGATTTCCCACAATGCATTCTGGGCTGCGATGCATCCTTTTTCTGCAGCCATTTGATACCATGTAATGGCGGTTTGAATATCCTGTGTGACGCCATCGCCGGTTTCATATTTTTGGGCGAGTTGAAATCGTGATTCAGTGTGGCCTTGTCTGGCAGCTTCGCTATACCATTTTACAGCCAGTGATTTGTTTTGTTCCGGACCATTCCCCAAATCATACATCTGCGCAAGGCAGTATTGCGCCTCGGCATGTTCCTGTTCTGCAGCTTTTGTATACCACTTCAATGCCATATTCAAATCAATTCCCACGCCAGTATGATGTTGATATAATCTGGCAAGTGCAAACTGCGCTTTCACATGACCTTGTTTTGCTGCTTTTTCGTATTCGTTTTTAGCCATGGTATACAAGCCGTTTTTTTCATTGGCAGCGCCAAGCCTGTATTGTGATTCGGCGTGTCCCTGGTCTGCCGCTTCGCGATACCACCTGATTGCGTTTTGCTCACAATAGTATTTATCATTGGCCTGCTCAACGCCTTCACGTCTTGTATACATGTCGCCGATATAAAACTGTGCGGGCATATAGTTTTGTAATGCGGCTTTTTTATACCAATCTGCTGCCAGTTGCTTGTTCACGGCGACGCCATCGCCATTTTCATACATACCTCCGAGATTATATTGTGCTTTTGCATGTCCCTGTTCAGCTGCTTTTTTGTACCATTGGATTGCTTCCTGTTTATCTTGTGCAATGCCATCACCATTATCATACAAACATCCGAGATTATATTGTGCATTTGCTTGACCCTGATCGGCAGCTTTGGTATACCATTTGATTGCTTCCTGTTTATCTTGTACGATTTCATTACCTTCGTCATACAAACATCCGAGATTACATTGTGCATTTGCATGACCTTGCTCGGCAGCTTTGGTATACCATTTGATTGCTTCCTGTTTGTCTTGGGCTATGCCATCACCATTATCATACATCCATCCGAGATTATATTGTGCGCCCGCAACCCCCTGTTCAGCGGCTTTGGTATACCATTTGGCAGCTTCCTGTATATCTTGTTTTACGCCTTCTCCATGTTGATATTTGTATCCCAAACAAAACTGAGCTTCAGCATTTCCCTTTTCTGCAGCAAGTAAATACCACTCGGAAGCAATTTCCTTGTCTTGTTGTATTCCGTTGCCGTAATCGTATTTCTGGCCAATCAAATATTGAGATTTGGCACCGCCGGCAAAAGCCTTTTCAACATCTTCATCGTAAATTGATAATCCTTGCTGCTTTATAATCTGTGAGGAAGCGGATGAAAGTCGCCACAAACAAATGACAAAAACCAGGAATGCGATGATACAAACAAGCGTTGCAGTCGGAAAAAAGGCGCTTGTCTGCGAAAACATGGCAGAGCCAAATACACATCCCCCTAAAATACCGACAGAAGCCATCACGCCTGATATTATTTTGAAAAGCTCTAATTTCCGGTATTTTTTGATAATCTGCGCCGGCCGATTCTTTTGGCCGACCGCAATTATCGGATAATGCTTGTGATTTTTGTTTATAATTTTGGATAATTCCGTGCCATTCTGCGGTCTTTCAGCCAGATCGACCGACATCATATCTTTAATGAGATCTGCCAACCATTTGGGCACGGTATCAGGAAAATATTTATCGAAATCGGGGGTAATGCCTTTAAGCTGCATATCGCATGGTGCCACGCGGGAGATGAGATGCAGCATAGTCGCACCAAGACTGTAGATATCGGATGCCGGCGTCGTTTTGCCGTAGAGTTGCTCGGGAGCGACATAGCCTGCGGTACCTGCAAAAGTCATCGAAAATGTTTGCGCTGTATTGGCCACGACGCCAAAGTCGACCAGATAGACGTTCAGATTCTTATCGACGAGCAGGTTTGCCGGTTTGATATCCCGATGCACAATCGGGGGGATGTGATCGCCGAGTTTTTGCAGAATCTTTGCGGTTTTTTCGAGGGTAGTGACACATTCCTCGATGCTGAAGATCCGCCCGTGTTTCATCTGATGTTCGAGGGAATGTGCATCGATATATTGCTCGACCAGATAGATTGCATTATCCGTTTTAATCGTTTCGATATATCTGGGAATGCCGTCCATCTCCAAAGTTTTTAAAACTTCGATTTCGCGTTCGAACAGCTCGACATCTTTCCAGTCGCCGGCTTTGCTGTAATCGAACACCTTAATCGCGACGGGATGATTTTGCGCATCCAGCGCCTTGAGCATAGTTGCCTGAGCACCGTGCCCCAGTTTTTCCAGGTCGTGATAGTGCGACAGCAATGCAGCATGCTTGTTCTCAAGCGAATCGGAATTGCGGCTGTGTTTCGATCCGGAAATGGAGGCATCCAGTGTGCGGGAGGATTCATCCTGTGCCACAGTATGTCTTTGAGCGTCAGTCATGTTGGAAAACGGCAATAAAAGTGGCTATGTTTAACCAGTGTGGATATAGCGTTACCCCGATACGTGTGAGATACTGGCAAAGAGCGCCGAGCATCGAGCGTCGAGTTGGCCAATGAGCACTCGTGGCTCATTGCTCATCGCTCGCGGCCGCAAAGCAGACAACCTTACATTTTCATATCCACGATCGTTAAACAGGGCCATAAAAAAAGTTGCCGCAGCGTATTGCCGCAGGCAATAGCAGCGGCTGCGAGCCGTATGCGCGATGCGCAAAGGCGAGCCAATATAAACAAAATAAATAAGCAGCCGCAATCAGAAATGCATTTCGTTTTTTGCGCAAATCCTCTATAATCAGTCGGTTGTGCTAATGCGTTTCGTATGGCTCTGACTTTAGGATTTCATCATGTACGTTTGTGACAAATTTGCCCGTGTTCATCTGGATGCCGATGTTTCGTCGATTCGCCCCGAAGATCGGCCGGTGTTGTCTCACATCATTCGCGCCTCGCACTTGCTCAACGCGATTTATCTGCGGCAGGTATCTCACTATAACCCGCAGTTCAAGCAGGAAATCGAGGATTCGCAGTCGAAAAAGCTGATTGAGAGTTACCGCATTATGGGCGGTCCCTGGGACAGATTTGAAGATGACAAGCCGTTTTACGGAAGCATTGAGAAGCCGCTGGGTGCCGGATTTTATCCGTCGGATTTGACACGCGAGGAATTCGAGAACTGGATTGAAAAACACCCCGAAGACCGCGAGGCGTTTCAGAGTTTCAATACGACGATTCGGCGCACTGCAGACGGTCTGGCGGCTGTGCCCTACAGCCAGACATATCCGCTGGAACTCGAAAAAGCTGCGCATTTGCTGCGCGAGGCTTCGGCGATGACCGATAACGCCAGTCTGCGGCATTTTCTGATTACGCGGGCCGATGCCCTGCTGTCAAACGACTATGCTGAAAGCGATGGCGCATGGATTCATCTCGATTCGGATATCGAAGTCGTTTTCGGACCTTATGAAACCTACGAAGATCGCCTGTTCGGCTATAAAGCGACATACGAAGCTTTTGTCGGTTACCGCAATGCCGAGGAAACCAAGCGTTTGAACCACATTGCCGAAATCATTGAAGATATGCAGCAGGCGCTGCCGATTTCGGATGAAATGAAGGGAACGCGTCAGCAGGGACAGTCGTCGCCGTTCGTCGTGATCGATCTGCTGTCGAATGCAGGTGAAGCAAGAGTTGGCGTCCAGACGCTGGCTTTTGTGCTGCCCAATGATCCGGCGGTCATCGAAAAGCACGGCACCAAAAAAGTGATGATGAAGAATGTCCAGGAAGCCAAGTTTAATGCGATATTGCGTCCAATTGCCGAACGCTTCTTGTCGGCCCATGCACTGAGTCATCTCTCGTTTGAAGCATTTTTCAGGCACACGATTCTGCATGAAACCGGCCACAGTCTTGGGCCAAAATCTGTGAAGAATTCGAGCGAAACCATTATTCACAGTCTGTCGGATACCTATGCGCCAATCGAAGAATGCAAGGCCGATTCGACCTCGACGTTTCTTTCGGACTGGCTGCGAAGCCGCGGAGAGCTCAGTGACCAGCAGATCGAAGAAACGTGCGCGACCATGCTCGCCGGATTTTTCAGATCACTGCGGTTCGGTCTGGCTCAGGCACATGCCCGCGCAAATGCCATTCAGCTCAATTATCTCCTCGAGCGAGGCGCGGTGTTCATCGACGAAAACGGGTTCTATGATTATCGCACCGAGCCTTTCATCAAGGCGATTACGGATCTCGTCACCGATATTATGAACATCGAATACTGCGGTGATCGCGATAAAGCAAACGAGTTTCTGGCCAAATATGCCACTCTTTCAAACGAACTTACCGACAGACTCAAGCAGCTTGGCGATCTCCCGGTCGACATTGCCTGTACATTTGAAGCCGAAAAACCCGACTTTTTCTAAAGCAGCGAACCATGAAGAACGCGATACGATTTACAATTTTATACATGACAATGGCTTTGTTGTTTTGCGGATGCCATTCGTCAAGCAGGGTGATTGCCGATCATTTCGACAACCTGAATGAAATTGCTGAACAGAACAGCGGAAACTGTGACCAGATGGCATCGGCGCTCAATCAGTATTTATCTGCAAACGAAGCGTCATTCCGCGGGGCTGTAGCCGATGTAAGCAATGCCGAACCCGATGAAGCACAGCGCATCTTCTCGGCCAGTCTTAAACTGCACGATGCCTCAAAAATGTGCCAGAACCCGGGAATCGAAGAATTTAAAGCGAAATTATCGGACATCGTGCTGCAGGAAGCTGTGAATTGACAATGATTCATTATCCTTTTGAATTTGATGCCATCGTCGTCGGTGGCGGACACGCAGGTTGTGAAGCCGCCTGGGCAATTGCTCAGAGCGGCTTTCGTGCATTACTCATCACGCTCGATCTCGATCGAATCGCGCAGATGAGCTGTAATCCATCGATTGGGGGCGTTGCCAAGGGCCATCTGGTGCGCGAAATCGATGCACTTGGCGGCATCATGGGACGAGTCGCAGATGCAGCGGCCATCCAGTATCGCACGCTCAATGCGAGCAAGGGACCTGCGGTACAATCCACGCGGCTGCAGTGTGATACCCAGCTCTATCGCCGCGAAATGCTGCGCCGTCTCACCCATCATCCCAACATCTATCTCGTACAGGCCAGGGTCGAAGACGTCATTCTGGAGAACAACCAGGTGAGCGGCGTCGTCGTCAATGGCGATGTGTTTTACAAAGCCCGGTGTGTCGTGTTGTGCACCGGAACATTTCTGCGAGGTCTTTGTCATATCGGCGATTACCATTTCGAAGCCGGTCGTTCGGGAGACACCGCAAGCGTGCGATTGAGCGATAAACTGCGCGAAATGGGGATAAAACTCAAGCGGCTCAAAACCGGAACGCCTCCGCGATTGCTCAAGCGCACCATCGACTACAGCAAGCTCGAAATCCAGCCCGGCGATACCGAAATCACACGGTTGAGTTTTTATGAAGATCAGCCGCTGCTGCCTCAGGTACCCTGCTACATCACCTATACCAATGAAAAGACACACGATATCATTCGCGCTGCCCGCGAGCGATCGCCGCTGTTTAACGGCACGATCCACGGCATTGGTCCTCGCTATTGTCCCAGCATCGAAGATAAAGTCTATCGATTTCCCGACAAGGATCGCCATCAGATTTTCGTCGAGCCCATGGGGCTGGAAACCGACGAAATCTATCCAGCCGGCATCTCATCGTCGCTCCCGTTCGACGTGCAAATTGCTTTTGTTCACTCGATTCCGGGGTTCGAGAATGCCCACATCATACGTCCGGCTTATGCGGTCGAATACGATGCCATCGAAACCGGCCAGATGATGCACAACATGGCTTTGCGCGACATTCCCTCAATCTTCCTGGCCGGGCAAATCAATTGCACCAGTGGATATGAAGAAGCCGCAGCCCAGGGTATCATGGCCGGAATCAATGCCGTCCGCTGGCTGAAAGGCGAGGATCCTTTTGTACTGCGCCGGGATGAGGCCTATATCGGCGTACTCGTCGATGATTTGATCATGCGCGGAGCTGACGAACCCTACCGCATGTTCACAAGCCGCGCCGAATTTCGTCTTTCCCTGCGCGAAGATAACGCCGATTTGCGACTGTCGAAATATGGTCATGAACTCGGGTTGCTTCCGGATGATGCATATGCAAAATGCCTTCAAAAACAGTCGGATATCGAGCGTCTCACTCATCGTCTGGCCAAACTGCACGTCAAAAACCTCGATAAATCGCGCATTTCCAACGCTGAACGCATTCCGGAGCAAGGTAATCTCGCGCAGTTGCTAAAAATGCCGCAGATCACCATGGATATGCTCGTTCAGGGCAACGCCGAAATCGCGTCATTTTCCCCGGCAGTCCGTCGAAACGTCGAAATCTCAAGCAAATTCGATGGTTACATTCAGCGCGAAAACGCTCGCATTGCCTCATTCGTCGATATGGAATCCCGCAAGATTCCTGCCGATTTTGACTACACAACGGTAAGCGGCCTCACGACCGAGGTACTCACCAAACTCCAGAAATATCGTCCCGCCAATCTCGCCGAAGCCGGTCGCATTCCCGGGATGACGCCTGCCGCTATCAATGCCATCTGGATTGCCATAAAACGCTGATTTCTGAGAATCTTATTTAGTCACAATCCATTCATCACAGGCATCATTTTATGAAGTGAATGGTCACTTCCCTAAACGAAAGAGGTCTGTGATGAATGGTAATCCAAACGCACACAATATTGAACCAGACGAACAACTGGTCCGCGATGCCACTTTGTTTGATGATTGGTTCTTCAGGCGCTTTATGAAGGACTATCCTGAGGGCGCTGAGCTCATCATCCGGATTTGTCTGGGACGCAACGATTTGTATGTAACTGAACTCAGTGTCCAGGAACCGTTCGATGCTGAGAATTCGTCTGGAAAAGAGGGAATTCTGGATGTCTGGGCCCGGGATGATAACGGCGAAGTCTACAATATCGAGGTTCAATACGATGCTCGCGGGGCATCCCCAAAACGCGCCTTCCACTACTTAAGTCTGATGACTCAGTATGAACTCTCCAAAGGTGCCAAATATGATTCCCGTCCGAATTGTTACGTCATTTTTATTACAAAAACAGATTACATCGGAGAGAATCAGCCCTATTATTGGCTGAATGGATTTCGGCCAGATGGAAAAGATGCTGGCATTGGCGCTTATATCATCTATATTAATGGTGCCTGGAAAGGCGACGATGCAATTGGTCATCTGGTCAGAGACATGGCGCAAACTGATCCAAATAAGATGCATTACGGCGTCATTTCAACGCGTGCCCGATCGATAAAACATCGCAAAGAGGAGGCCAAAATGAGCGGTTCTTTAGCATATCTAAAAGAAAAGTGGACAAATGAAGGCAGGAATGAAGGCAGGAATGAAGGTCGGAATGAAGGCTGGAATGAAGGTCGGAATGAAGGCCGAAATGAAGGTCGGAATGAAAGTATATATGAATACAGCCACAGTTTGATGACACGCTTGAACATTACCCTGGATGAAGCATTAAGGCTTCTTGGTATTTCCCGGGAAGCTTATGAAGCATCATGTCAGGCGCATAACGCTTCAAAACCAACGTGATCTCCGTGCGAGCCCGATCGATAAAACATCGCAAAGAGGAGGCCAAAATGAGCGGTTCTTTAGCGTATCTAAAAGAAAAGTGGACAAATGAAGGCTGGAATGAAGGTCGGAATGAAGGCTGGAATGAAAGTATATATGAATACAGCCACAGTTTGATGACACGCTTGAACATTACCCTGGATGAAGCACTCAGGCTTCTTGGTATTTCCAGGGAAGCTTATGAAGCATCACGCCAGGCGCGTAACGCTTCAAAACCATCCGCATAAATATGCTATTTATGTGTCATTATTGCCGGGCTATCGGCTGCGCCGATACGCCCTGGCGCGCCGGCTATCTGCGATACGCCGCCGCAACCTGTTGTTTCAACGAAACCCGGAGGTCCTATGCTGTTAACGATAAGAAGTGCCGAACTTGAAAGTGAAGTCACCGTAACCATCGAAGATGAACGCCGAGAACTCAACGCATTGCTCTCCATGCTGGACCGCGAAAAAGTCTCGGAGCTCGAACTGAGCGACATCAAAGGCGAAAGACTTCCCCGTGCACTCACATCTGTTTCCGGGCTTCAGGCTGTGACGTTTCGCCGCTGTCACTGCATTCAGGCACTGCCACTGGATCTCAGAAGATGTGCATCGCTCAAATCGCTGGCATTTATACAGTGTGCCGATTTCTACGATTTGCGCGGCATCTCGGCATTCAAAAACCTCGAGATGCTGCACGTCTCGGGATGCGACTGCTTCGATACCGTCCCAGACGAAATCGCTCAAATGACCAAATTGCAGGCATTGGATCTGTCATATTGCCCGTCACTGGGCTGGCTCGATCTCGGCAATCTCCCAAAATCCCTCAAGCTGCTCGATTTGCACGGCGATGTCCATGCCGAATTCGACGATGTATCGGCTGCTCAACTGCATCTGGTCTCGGTTCAAATCCAGGATGCCACCAGACTGGCTGATTTGAACGATGCACCAGTGTTAAAAAATATCCCGTCATTGCTGCATAAATCGGTTGAACCACCAACAACGGGCAGCCTTGACGGAGACTAAGTCGCATCATCGACAGGCCTGGGTTCAAACTCGACCTGTCGTTCTTCGGGACGCTTCAGCATGATGATCACCTCATCGGGACGCGCCATGCCAAGTTCATCCCGGACCTTGCGCTCGATTGCCCTAGGATCGGTGCGCAGCGCTTCAATCTTTACCTTCAGCAAATCATTCGTTTCGCGGATCTTGCTGTTACCCGCCTCTACCTCGCTTAAATCGTTCGTCAGCTTGAGGTAGGTCGGCGAATTGGCTTGCGCATATACCTGGTACCCCAGCTGTCCCACCAATATGATAAACGCAAATCCCAGCAGCAATTTGATGATATTTTCCATAAACGAGTTCCAGCGCGATGATCGTTTGCCCAAAAACAAAATCACCGCTATACTTTTTCACGGTTCGGCCAAAATATCAAATTTTGGCCATTTGCAAGCGAGGAGAACGCCATGCGTCTGATCGGTAACATTTTTAAAGCTGTTGTTGGTGTTGTCACATCGATTGCTGCAATCATCAGCAGCGGATGTGTGAAGCATGAAGAGGTCAAATGCTATTACGGACCAGCCCCGACCCAGACGACAGAACCGGAACAGCCCAATCCTGGCGAACCAGAAACCGTACCCTCGGCCAGCGATATCGAAGAGGTACCACAGGACGTTTACGGTCCGCCGCCTTTCGAAGAAGATCCGGTAGATATTGCCCCCGAAATGAATGAAGAACCCACGGCAATATACGGCCCACCCGAGGCTTTTGAAAAAGCCCCGGATCTCCCTGCACCGGAACTGTCGGATACAGAACCTGCACCGCTTCCCAAAGACAGCGGTAAGGTGATCGCATTGTATGGCGTCTCTCCTGTGATTCCGCTCAAGGATAAGTAGGATTAAAACATGCTTGCACTGGATAACATTCGCGTCGTCGATTTCAGCCGCATCCTTGCCGGTCCATTCTGTTCCATGATGCTCGCCGATCTCGGCGCCGAGGTGATCAAAATCGAACGCCCGCAAAAAGGTGACGATTCACGCGCCTACGGCCCTTTTGTCAACGATGAAAGCCTCTATTTTATGAGCGTCAATCGCGGCAAAAAGAGCATCGAGCTGAACCTGAAAAACGAAAAAGCCCACGACTTTTTACTACGGCTCATCGATACAGCCGACGTCGTCGTCGAGAATTTCAAGCCGGGGGTGATGGATCACCTTGGCTTGTCTTACGAAACGCTGCGCGAACGCAATCCGCGCCTGATTTATTGTTCGTGCAGCGGCTACGGTCATACGGGCCCCTATCAGCACAAACCCGCATACGACCTGATCATCCAGGGGCTCACCGGTATGATGAGCATTACCGGCCCCGATTCTGAGCATCCCTATAAAGTCGGCATGAGCGTGGCCGACGTCGATACCGGCGTTTTTGCTGCAGTTGGCGTGCTTGCGGCGCTTTATCAGCGCACGCGAACCGGCGTTGGCCAATACGTCGATATCGCGATGTTCGATGTGCTCATGGCGATACTGGAAAATGCAGCCACTCGCTGTTTGTATACCGGCGTCCCGCCAACGGCCATCGGTAACCACCATGCAACGATTTGCCCGTTTGCCACGATTCGCGCAAGCGATGGATTTTTCAACATCGCCGCAGGCAACGATACGCTGTTTATCAAGCTGGCCAATGCGCTCGAAGCCCCCGAAATGGCGACAGATCCGCGCTTTCTTACGAACGATTCGAGGCTGCAGCACTGGCCCGAACTCGAAAAATGCCTCAACGATGCCGCCAGCCAAAAGACGATCGCCGAATGGTGCGAAATCCTTGACAAAGCGGGGATTCCTGCCGGACCGCTCAACAATATGGCCCAGGCCCTCAAACATCCGCAGGTCAAAGCTCGCGGCATTGTAACGACGATTCCGCATCCGGTCGCCGGCGATATCCAGTGCATCGCATCACCGGTTCGTTTGAGCCAGAGTCCACGCGATTCCTACACGCATTCACCTGTGCTCGGCGCTGATACGGCAAATTATGTCGCTGAAATTCTGGGCTGCTCGCCCGAAGAAGCACAAAAAATTGTGCAAAACGGCGATTTGCTTTGATCGGCAAAATTGCAGAGAACTTGTGTGTTGACAATAGCTCTGTCAATGAGACGCATCCCAAAATACATGGAGCATGTGACATGAAACGGCATAATCTTTGGTTAATCATGATATCCTGTTGTTTGGCGGGTTGTTCTTTGAAACAGCCAATGGAATTCGCAGAAGACTGTCCCGGCGCTAAACATTATGCCAAAACAAATGGCGATATCGTCGGCGATTTTTCCGACCCTAGCGGTGAATTCTTCGAGTTGTATTCTAATTCACAGCATTGTCCCAATGCTTATCCGACATGCAGTCAAACCAGCAATGGGCCCGTTTGTCATGAATCATGCCACGAGAATGAAGTCTTTTGCGGAAAATGCGTAGACCCTGTCCAAAACGATGAACACTGCGGGGCAGTCGGTTTTTGTAATGACCCGAATCCAGAGAGTGCGAATTACTGGGGAAAACGTTGCGATGACGAAGAAATATGCCGGAAAGGTGAATGTGTATGCGCACGAAGCTCCGATATTCTGTGTGATGGCAAATGCATCGATCCTGCCTATGATACGATGTTTTGCGGTGCCAGCGGGCTTTGCAGTGATACGAATGTGAGCAGTGAGAATTATCGCGGACAGACCTGTGACAGCTCACAACGATGCAGCAACGGCAAATGTACATGTGGACGGTTGCAGGATGTGATGTGTGACGGTGAATGCATCGATCCGGCATTTGATACAAATCATTGCGGCGCCAAAGGGCTTTGCAGCGATACAGACAGCAACAGCGGGAATTATCGCGGCGAGCAATGTGAAGGGGACAAACGCTGTATCAATGGTGCATGTGTGTGTGCCAAATCGTGGGAAATCACTTGCGATGGCACTTGTGTGGATCCAAATGAAAATATAAACCATTGCGGCGCAAAAGCACTGTGCACAGATGATGATCCAGACAGCACAAATTATAAGGGAAGCGCTTGCACAGGTGGTCAGCGCTGTGAAAATGGTAAATGCATGTGCCCGAACTCTACACATGTGTTTTGTGGCGGCAACTGCCTCGATCCTCGAAATGATAACCAATATTGCGGTGCCAGTGCCCAGGGCGTATGCAACAGCGATGATCCGAAC
>CAMKRB010000057.1 GCA_946415045.1 uncultured Myxococcales bacterium | reverse complement strand
AGAGGCTGCCTGACGCGTCTTTCAGGAATGTAAAGAATATTCCGATCGCAAAGGCATAGAGAAACTGGTTCAGGTTCAGATGGGCCAGGCCGAACATAAGGCCTGTGACCAGAGCCGTCTTCAGAAGGCCATAGGGACGGAAATACTGGTAAAATACGCCCCGGAACAGATACTCTTCCACCAGTGCCGGAAGGCAGGCGCAGTAGAGCAGGTTCAGCAGCAGCGGCATCTGCGGCGATTTCATCTCTCGAATCGGTCTGTTCAAAGAACTTGCTGTAATCGACTTCGGCCGCAGATTCGGCCGGCGTTTCTTCGTCCGCCACAGCTTCGGACTGGACGATATCTTCGTTGCTCTTGGGATTTGCAGCAGCCTGCTTCACGATGGCTTCGTTTTCTGCTTCATCCAGCGACATCTGCATCGTCGGCACAGGTGCTTCTTCTTCGAAGAATTTCGAGAAATCGCGTTTCGGGGCTTCGTCGGTATAAGCATCGGGATCCGGCTCGACGTGAATCGGCGCAGGTTTTGGAGCTGCAGGTTTTTCCTCGGTTTTCTCGTCCTCATCCAGCGTCATCTTCAGCCCAATCGTCGGCGCCGGCTCATTCTCATCAAACAGCTTTGTAAAATCGCGGCGCGGCGAATTGTCTTCGATCACCGGTTCGTAAGGCACCGACGGAGCCTGCGGCTTTTCTTCGGCGACCGGCTCCGGTTCCGGCTCGGGATCGAGCGTCATCTTCAACCCCGACAACGGCTGATGCTCTTCCGAGAAGAACGATTCGGTATACGATTTCACCTGCACTTCGTCTTTCGAACCGTCGTCAAACTCGGGAATCGCATGCTCATCCAGCGTTTCGAAAAACGAAGAATAGTTTTTGCCAGTATCCTCGGCTTTTTCCGATTCTTCCTCGACGTGCTCGCGAATCGAATCATCCTCGGCATCGTCCTGGCTAAAGAACGCACTGTAATCCTTATTCTCGCGCTCGCTCTCGTGATCCGCCTGAGCCTCCTCAAATGCCTTTGCAGCAGGATCCTCCTCACCATCCGCAAAAAACGCGCTAAAATCCTTATCTTTATTCACGCCCTCCGAAACCTCGGGCTTTTCATTAAAGATATTCTCATTGGCGCGTCTTGCTGCGGCATCGGTTTCGTCCTCGCTGTCAAAGAAATTGGCGAACGACTTCTTTTGCGCACCATCGCCGGAATCCTCAGTCTGTGCTTCGTGCGCAGCTTCAGACTCAGCCACGCGCTCGGCATCTGCCGCGGCCGCTTCCTGCGCCAGTTTTGCGCGCACCGCTTCCTGCGCAGCCCGCTGTCTCTCTTCAAACAACGCTGCTGCCTTGGCCTCGCTCTCTTCCTTGGCATCGTGAAAACTGTTATCGACGAAATTGCCGCCCAGCTG
The DNA here is from genome assembly GCA_946415045.1 of uncultured Myxococcales bacterium. Taxonomy (GTDB): domain Bacteria; phylum Myxococcota_A; class Bradymonadia; order UBA4248; family UBA4248; genus UBA4248. Next base: position 12,445 of record CAMKRB010000057.1, on the reverse strand, counting down.
GTCGGGATCCACGCCCGCTTCCTGCAAAATCTTGCGCGATTCTTCATCCAGCCCCGGCACTTCAATGCGCCGCTCCGGCACTTCAGTCAGCCCCTTGATAAAGTCCTGATAATGCGAAATCGCACCGGTTGTGGGCAGTTCAACGATCTTTCCACGCAGCGCCGCAAGCGCCAGAATCGTCAGAATCGACAAATCAAAATACTTGGGCACCGGCATCTTATCGGGAGAAATCCACGATTTCCCCAGTTTTTTCGCCTGCTCTTCCTGAAACGCTTCGGCCTCGGGAGCGAGCACATCGCCTATCATGTCGAAATTGCCCGCACACAAACACGCCAGCGCTGTGTTGAGTGCATCGTAACGCTTCAGCTTTGGCAACAGCGCCTTGGGAGGCATGCCGCGCAGTGAATCGCGCGCCTTGGCATAGGTGTTCAGCCCGATGGTCGCCTCATCATCGAATCCACGCCCAATCGCAGCAATCACGCCCGCATAAATCACCGCCGAAAGCCCCGTCAGCTCAACGAAATCCGCGCAAAATTCCCGCCTGAAAAACGACGTCATCAGATGCGCTTCACTCATGATATCTTCAGGTGCCGTCTTGCCCAGCACCATCATCAGCGGCAGCCCGAACGTCGCCGAAAACTCCAGCGTCAGCATCGGCATGCCACTCAAAATACCCAGCTCCACCGGCACAATTCGACGCGTCATAAACATTTCAGGAGGCTTCAGCTCCAGATGCATCGCGTGCCGCTCGTGCAGACAACGCGCCGCCATAAACGCATCATCCACCACCTCGATGATATCGTCGCCCGCAGCAAATCTCAGCTGCATCCGCCACAAATACCAGTCCAGATTGCGATAATCCGTCTCATCGACATGCTTCGTAAAATAGTCGCTGCACTCTGCCAGCCGCGCATCAATCGCCTCGATATCAATCCCGGGAACCCGCGCCTCCCCCCTCGGCTGCGGAATATACGCCTGTTGCTCGGGCTCTTCTGGCACTTCCGTGGTCTGTGTCGTCACTTCCTCGGGGCTCTTCGTCTCTTCACTCATGATTCTCTCCGGCTACGGGCCGTGCGCCCTCTCCACTCATGCTGTCTTTTTGTTGCGCGCGTGCTATCTCGCCTCAGCCGCGCATCTCGCGCGTCTTTGAGGCTCGATACGCACTGCGGCCGCCGCTATTTCATACGCGGCGGCTTCCCGATTAATCAATGCCCAGCTGATCCCGTGTAAAATAGGCAGGTTCAGATGAATCATAGCGCAGATCGCGTTTCGGCTCGAAATAGACAAGCGGCGCCTCCCAGGCATCCCCCGCTCCAAAAAACTTCGACAGACGCTTCGAAATCGATACCAGATGCGCAAAATCCGCCGCATAGGGCGTCTCGATAAATCCAAGACGGAACGCCGTTTCACGAACTTTCGGCAATGGAACAACGCCGACAATTTCCTTGTCTTCACACGAAATCACACCCATCGCCGCAAGCTCCCGCGCGATCCAGATGATCTCATAAGTCAGATGGAAATTGCCGATATGCTGCCACAACCCCGTCACGATATCCGACATCGATTCGCCCTCGAGCAATGATTTCACACCCTCTTCGCCAAGATTCCTGAGCGATCTGCGGATGATGAGCAACCAGTGCAGATTCGCAAGATCTTCCGCTCGATCCGCCATGCCGCCATCCATCAGCGCTGCAAGAATATCGTCGACCGATTGCGTCGAACGCATCAGATTCGAATAGAATCCCATCTGATTCAGCATCGCATACGATTGCCCGCCCTTGTTTGTGTTCAGACGCCCGCCATAACGGAACAGCTGCAATGCAAGCGCCGACAGCCTGAACAATGCATAGGGCGCATCCTCATCAAAATCCTCTTTGTGAATGTTATAATCGGCGGCCGTGAGCAGCTTGCCGCCGGGACGATTGCGCCACCATACCTGAACCGCTCGCAGATTGCCTTCCACCAGCGATTCATCCAGACGGAACAGCCCGATTTGCACCGCGGGTGCGCTCCCCATCTCGCCTTCTTCATCCTCGGCCTCTTCTTCATCAGCTGCCGCAAATGCTTCTTTTACAAGCGTGAGCGGTGTTTCGTCGGCTTTGGGGACGATGGGCTGCACGACGACTTCGACATGCGTTGACGAAACAGGAACCGATGGCATCGCCACAATCTGCGCTGCCGGAGCAACCGCTGCTGCTGCAGCGGGGGCAGCTGCCGGGGCCTCGATTGCTTTATCTGACTTGGATTCCGGCGCTTTTACAGACTTGGATGCCGCTTTTGCCGGTTTGTCGTCGTCATCATCATCGTCATCATCCGACTTTTTGTCCGATTTCTTTACCGGTTTCTTGTCATCGTCATCATCATCATCGTCGTCGTCATCATCTGACTTTTTGCCCGATTTCTTGCTCGGTTTCTTGTCGTCATCGTCATCATCTTCGTCATCATCTTCGTCATCATCATCATCATCATCATCGTCATCGTCATCGTCATCGTCATCGTCATCATCATCGTCATCGTCATCATCTTCGTCGTCGAGCAATTCATCGATATCGATGAGCTTGATGATTTTATCCATTGCCTCTTTGCCAAGATCACTCAGACCCCAGCGAATGCCGACGATCTTGATGTGTTCACTGGCTTCGAGCCACTGCATCCAATAGCGGAAATCCACCAGTGTCAGATAGGTGCCCGGATACACATAGCTGGTGAGATAACGATACATTTCATTGGTCGAATACAGACGTTCGGCTATGCCGTCCATCACGTATTTCATCAGAATTTCATTCTTGGCAGTCAGATGCTGGAATAAATGACGCTTCCGATCTTCGGGATCGACAATCTTCAGCAACTGCGAAAGAAAATCACCACACTTAATCTTTTTCTCGTCGGAGGTATCGACATTCAGGAACTTCAGCAGTGTATCGAAGCGCTCTTTATCAAAGAAGTCGTGCTCCTTAAAGAACCGCTTCAAAGCCTTCATATCCGGCTTTTCCTTGTTAATAAAGTTCGCTATCAGACCGAGTTTCGGCAACAATTCGACGGCAGTGCAACCTGCCATAACTGCATAATTAACTTCCTGCATGATTCAGCCCCAAATCAAAGTTAAAAAGAGCGAGTAAAAGCCCAATCTAACATACACGTTTGCGACTATTTTTCGCAAGAAATTCGTTAAACCGATGCCTCAGTAACGCAACAGTTCATCAACCCCATAGTCCGTCTGGGTTTTCACATCAATAGCCCCCGGCAGCGCCCGGGAATTCGTCAGCCCCCCAGACGCGCAAAAATGCAAGGGAGAGTTCGCGCAACAACGCCCCATCCCCACCTGCAGCGCGCAGCCGCGCAAATCATGCGTTTACGGCGCAAACCATCAAAAAAAACAGTGTGGATATAGCGTAGCCCCGATACGAGTGAAATACTGGCAAAGAGCGCCGAGCATCGAGCGTCGAGTTGGCCTGTGAGCACTCGTGGCTGCATCTTCATCTCCACGATCGTTAAACAGAGCCCCCAAATATCAGGCACGCCCTGGTCAGCCCTATACCTTATTCTTTAAGATATCGACGACATTGCGCAATTCCAGCGCATTCAGCTCGGGCAGCGATCCATTGATATAGATGTTCGAACCGATCTCAAACCCGGCTGTTTTGGTGAGCCTGGGGATAATCGAAATATACCAGTGATAGTCTTCGTTCGGCAGGCCAATAGGTGCCGTGCGCACCACAAAATTGTAGTCCGGCCGGTTGAGCAGCTTCTCGTGCGCCTTGATGACATGATAAAGAATATCGGCCAAATCCGGGATGATATCGTCATCAATGCTTCCAAAATGCGCATGATGCTCAAGCGGAAAAATCCACGTGTGGAAACTCGAAAGCGCCGCATACGGCAAAAATGATACGAAATGCCGGTTCTGATAAATGATGCGCTGATTGAGCTCGATCTCCTGACGAATCATCTCGCAAATCAGACATTTCTTGTTTTCAGCCCGAAATTCCTGCGTCACGCGAATGCGTTCCTGAACCTGGCTGGACAAAATCGGCGTCGCAATCAGCTGCGAATGCGGATGGATAATCGAAGACCCCGCTGTCACGCCGTTATTCTTAAAGATGATGATCTGCTTGACCCTCGGATCCTGCGCATGAAATCGGTAGCGACGCAAATAGCTCTCGACGATCTTCTCGACCCCCGGAAGCGGCAAATCCGTAATTCCCTTGTTGTGTTTGGGCGAATCCACGATGACTTCGTGAATGCCAAAGCCATCAATTCTGGGCCTCAATAAGTCGCCGGATGCGTTAGGCTGCAGATTCTCATCAAGCGCCGGAAACTTGTTCTTAAATGCCCGCGTCTGCCAAACCCCTGGCGCGGACTCAATTCTGTCGACCTCAGCCGAAGTCATGTGCTCGTTGCCCGGACAAAATGGACACCTTTTGTCGTGTGCAGGCAAATTCAGACGCGGCGCAGTCTGCGCAAATTCCATGGGCCGCTTCGCGCGCTCTGTTGCGATGATGACCCATTCCCGGGTCAGAACGTTAAATCGAAATTCAGGCATCTTCGGTTCCCAGCCATAAGCCATATGTCATAAGCAGTCTGCATCCACACTCGTACATGATGAATTCTCCAGGGTTACCGCATTTACCCCGGAATGAATGATTGCTTACGCCATGCAGCCTTTCCCAAATGGTACAGTTTAGGCGAAATGGGGGAGGGGCCCCATTTCGTCCTTTGTAGGCCATAGTAGACAGCATGTATTCAGTAGCATCCACATCCTATTGCGGGTTCCAAGGGCCTCAGGCCCTTGGCGGGGTTTGGGGCAGAGCCCCAAATAGTTAATTCCCTCTGCCATATTTCTGCAGCAATTCGGGAATCCTGGTCTCGTTGTAACAGGCTGATAGCTTTTCACCCAGAGCTGCGGCCTTTAACCGGACCTGCTCGATGATCTGCGGACTCGCATTTTCTGTCGCATAGCTCAGATTGTTAATCCACTTGATATGGTCCTCGTAATAGCTCTGCAAAACATCGGCAACATGCGCACAATCACTCATGTCACTGCCAATGGCAGCATCCAGACCATCAAAAAAATCCATCATCTGCGTGACTACGGTTTCTTCGGCAGATTCTGCCAAAGCCGGCTGTTCCTGCGCATTTTCAGGAACCGCAGGATCCGCTGCCGGCTGGGCAATAGCATTGCCGCACATCATCATCGCCAGAATCGATGTTGCTTTCAGAATATTATCGAACATAAAAGTCTTTGCCCCTTGACGGGGTCAGGGGCAGCCCCCCGGCTGAGTTGTAAAAATGATTTACTATCGCGAACAAACCCAAAATGTGGTAAATGCGCGCCAAACCGGTTACCGGTTTCGTCTGTTTATTATACACAGTCCTGCAATCAAAAAAATAAGGAAAAATCATGCGAAGAAGTGGGATTTTACTTCACCCGACCAGCCTGACAGGTGGCGCTGGCATTGGCTCCATTGGCGCACCAGCCCGACAGTTCATCGACTTTTTAAGCGCAGCCGGCCAGTCCGTTTGGCAGATGCTGCCACTGGTCCCAACCGACGACAGCGGATGTCCCTATAATTCGACAAGCGCTCTCGCCTCAAACGCTCGCCTCATCGATCTCGAAGACCTGATGTTGCCTCAGTTCGGATGCCTCCTCCAGCCACAGGATTTATCCGATATGCCATGGCCAGAACGCCCCAATCAGGCCGATTTCAAAATGGCTGGCGATTATAAATCGAAAAAACTTGCGCTCGCATACGACAAACTCCTCGCCAGCACCACAAACGTGCACGCTGCTCTGCGCAAAGAATTCGAAGCTTTCTGTAAAAATGAAGCCAGCTGGCTCGACGACTACGCGCTCTTCGATGTCCTCACAAAAGTCGAAGGCCCACTCTGGGTCAACTGGTCCGAAGGTCTGCGCGATCGCGACGAAAAAGCACTCGCCGATGCTCGCAAGAAAAATGCCCGTGAAATCGAACTGCGCAAATTCGCTCAGTTCATCTTCCGCAAACAGTGGAACGAGCTGCGCACCCTGGCCAACGCCCGCAACATTAAAATAATGGGCGACGTCCCCATCTTCGTTTCACACAATTCCGTCGATGTCTGGTGCCACCGCGATCTGTTCGAACTCGATGCCAAAGGCTTCCCAGGCTCCGTTTCCGGCGTTCCCCCTGATTACTTCTCGCCCAAAGGTCAGCTCTGGGGAAATCCGCTCTATAACTGGAAAAAACTCGCCGAAACCGGCTACGCATGGTGGATCGAAAGACTGCGCGCACTCAACGCACTCGTCGACATCGTCCGCATCGACCACTTCCGCGGTTTCCACGCATTCTGGAGCGTCCTCGCCACCGAAGAAACCGCCATCAACGGACACTGGGTCAAAGGCCCCGGCATTGATTTCTTCAAAGCCGTCGCCAAAGCATTGCCCGACCTCGAAATCATCGCTGAAGATCTGGGCATCGTCACGCCCGGTGTCGAAAAACTTCGAAAAGACGCCGGATTTCCCGGCATGCGCGTCATCCAGTTCGGATTCCCCATGGACGACGCCAACGATCATCATGCGCTCCACATGCACACCCCCGACAGCGTCGTTTATTGCGGCACGCACGACAACGACACGACCGTCGGCTGGTATTGGTCGCTCGACGATAACCAGCGAGATCATGTACGCCGATACCTGTCCATAGACGGCAATGATATTGCATGGCAAATGATGCGCGCCGCCGAATCGTCCGTCGCCGAACTCTGCATCGTCACCGCACAGGATATCCTCAGCCTCGATTCATCCGCCCGCATGAACGTCCCCGGCATCGCCAAAGGCAACTGGGCATGGCGTCTCACCAACACCATCCCCGGATGGCACGCCGATCGCCTGCGCGATCTCACCGAAACTTACGGTCGTGCACCGTGGCAGCAGGCCAAAAAGCCCGCCCCAGCCGAAGATATCCAATAGATATCTGCATCTGATTTTTTTTCATAAAACGGCGCGACGTTGTTCGCGCCGTGCCCGGGCTATCTGCGATACGCCCGGGCTTTTTTATGCGCGTCGCTATCTCGGCCGGGGCGCGCATACCGCGCCACCGCCCTCAATACGCGCCGCTGCTTTCGCACCTTCCCTGCAATTGCACATCATCTTCCAAACAATGCGCATACGACAAATCCCTCGCTGCAATACCCGATCCGGCAGTTCGAATTTCAAAACAATAAAATTCAACAAACACACAAATCAATAGAATATAATATAAATAGAATTGATGCATTTTGCTCTTGACAGCCCAAAAATCTGTATATTTCAACGGCTTAAAAAATGGCAAAACAAGTGAGTTGACAACCCCTCTGGATGATATTATAAGGCGCACGCTCACTTGATGTGAGCTTTTTTTGGTTTTGTACATTACGGGCTTGCTATGATTATAAAAAAAGACGGTAGGACGCAGGGATTTGATCCGCAAAAAATCATCAATGCGATAAAAAAGAGCGCAGATCGCTGCTGTATTGTATTAACCGAAGAAGAAAACAATACAGTGGTCAATCTGGTCAAAAGCCGGGTTAAACAAGCATCAGGCGATGTGACAGTCGCAGAAATACACAACATGGTTGAATGCGCACTCGATCAGGTCAACCCCGCTGTTGCAAATTCCTACAGAGAATACAGAAATTATAAAAAAGATTTTTCTGTGATATTAAACAAAGTATATCACAAAAAACTCAATCTTTCACAAGTCGCCGACCGCAGCAATGCAAACGCCGACAGCTCACTCATTACAACGCAAAAAGCAATTGTATACAACGAGCTCAATGCACTGCTCTACGACAAGTTCTTTCTTAACGACGAAGAACGCGAAGCCGTTCAGGACGGCTACATCTATATACACGACAAGGGCAGCCGTTTCGATATGATGAACTGCTCGCTGCTCGACGTCAAATCTATCCTCGACGGCGGCTTCATGATGGGAAATCTGGATTACATCAACCCCAAAACCCTCGATGTCGCTTTCGATGTCATCTGCGATATCATGCTCAACGAAGGATCCAGCCAGTATGGCGGACAGACCGTGTGCGAGTTCGATAAACTCATCGCACCCTATGCCGAAAAATCCTATCAGAAATATCTGGCCGAATATAAAAACATCCTGCTGGATGCAGGCATAAACGATATCGACGAAACCAAAGCCGATAAATACGCTTTCGAAAAGGTCAAACGCGATATGGAACAGGGCGTCCAGGCCATCGAAATGCGCATGAATTCCTGCGCCAGCTCGCGCGGTGATTATATCTTTACTGCAATTACTTTCGGTCTGGGAACCGGACGCTGGGAGACTTTGTATAGTTCTGTATGCATGAAAGTGCGAAAAGAAGGTCAGGGAAAAGATGGATTTAAACATCCCGTTTTGTTCCCAAAACTATCCTTCTTCTATGACGAAAATCTGCACGGCGAAGGAAAACCGCTAGAATGGCTGTTCGACGAAGCCGTCGATTGCTCGAGCAAATCCATGTATCCCGACTTCATCAGCCTTACCGGTGACGGATACGCACCCTCTATCTATAAAAAATATGGCATCGCCATCTCCCGCATGGGCTGCCGCGCACACCTCTCCCCCTGGTTCGTTCGGGGCGGCATGGAACCAGCCGACGACAAGGATTATCCGGTCTATGTCGGCAGATTCAATCTCGGCGCCATCACCCTCCATTTCCCAATGATCGTCGCCAAAGCCAAAGAAGAAAAACGCGATTTCTTCGAAGTGCTCGAGTATTATATGGATATGGTCCGCGGCATCCATCAGCGCACGTTCAAATACTTTGCACATAAACGCGCCGGCACAAATCCCCTCGGTTTCTGCCAGGGCGGATTCCTCAACGGACACCTCAATCCCGAAGACGAAATCGGCGAAGATTTCCTCCGCCCCATGACGATGAGCTTCGGCGTTATTGCTCTCAATGAAGCCAGCGTACTGCAAACCGGAAAATCCCTCTCCGAAGACAATTCCTTCGCTATCGATGTATTGAAATTTGTGAATAAATACATCAATAAATACAAGAAAATCGATAATATATTATATGCCTGTTACGGCGTTCCAGGCGAAACGCTTGTTTCTACACAGATCAAACAGTTCAGAAAGAAATATGGCGTGATTAAAGGTGTTTCCGATCACGAATATACAACCAATTCTTTCCACTGCTGTGTTCGTGACGAAATCTCACCCATCGAAAAACAGGATATCGAATACCCGATGTTCCACCTGTGCACCGGCGGAAATATCCAGTATTGCCGCTATCCAATTCAATACAATTTCGACGCCATCAAAACACTCGTTCGCCGCGCGATGAAAATGGGATTCTATGAAGGTGTCAATCTGCAGCTCGATTTCTGTGCATCATGCGGCCATCAGTTTATCGATGCAGACGCTTGCCCCAAATGCGGTTCCACAGATATCATCCGCATCGAACGCATGAACGGTTACCTCGGGTATAGCAAAATTCGCGGAAAATCAGCATTCCACGACGGCAAACTCATCGAATTCGCTGAACGCGTCTCTATGTAATCGTACAAATGACCTGTACTTTGGAGCTTCAATGAATTACTTCCAAATCACCAAATGCGATATGCTTAACGGCGACGGCATCCGCGTCGTTCTGTGGGTTGCCGGATGCTCCCACCATTGCAAAGGCTGTCAGAATGCCTATACCTGGGACGCAAACGCCGGTCTGCCGTTCACTGACGATACAAAAAAAGAACTGTTCGAAGCCATCGCTCAGGATTATATCAGCGGCGTCACCTTCAGCGGCGGCGATCCGCTGTTCGTCTCGAATCGCGCCGTCGTTGCCGGTCTGATTCGCGAAATCAAGCAGCAGTTTCCAAACAAAACCATCTGGCTTTATACCGGCTTTACATACGAAGAACTCAAGTCTTTCCCGGAAATTCAGCCAGTTCTGGATGATATCGATGTCATTGTAGACGGCAAATTTGTAGAATCACTTAAAGATGTTGACTACAAATGGGCCGGAAGTACAAACCAGCGAGTGCTGACCCGCGAAATGCGCGCTTCTTTGAAATAAGAAAGATTGGATAATGCATCAAGCCGGGGCGTTGCGGTGCAGCGCCCCGCAAGGGGGGGCCGGAATGAGCGCCATCCAGTGAATGGCGCGAATGTAGAGCCCAGTGAGCAAATCTGCCGGCGCAAGTTGGAAGCGCTTTGCGTTGGAAACGCAGCGGATTTGATATTGCGAACTGTGGAAGGCGCGTATCGAGCTTTTTGGGCGCCCCGTGTGGTCGCCCCAAAAGCGAGATAGCAATGCACCATTATTTCAAAAATAGTTGCGCATATTCTGTCGGAAACATCGACGGAATCGTCTGACCGCGATAGATTTCTTCCATAATCTGCGGTATCGGCGACTGATATCGATAGTTTTTTCCCCGCCATTCGAATGCAAGATTGCATGCATGCAGCAGGTGCCTGGGCGGTGAAAATATCGGTACATCCTTGCGATCCAGCCAGTCTTTGTAAAACTTTTCGCCAAAAAGATACAACTTGTCGCCCAGTATTGGCGTTCCGGTCAGAGCCAGATGCACGCGTATCTGATGCTGACGCCCCGAATGGATGCGCACCTGACAACGCGCGAAATCGCCGTGAATTTCGCTGCAATCGACTTCGGTGTGCGCTTCAAGCGCCCCGATGCCCATTGTAATCTTCGGCAGCTCAAATCCGGCAAAACCCAGCGGAATATCAATAGTTTCGTGCGCCCCCGGAAAGAAACGTCCGCCGGCATTGTAGACAACCGCTTCATACTTTTTTTCCAGCTCGTGTGACAAAAACAGCCGGTCGAGCGCCTTGCTCACCTCCGGCGTCTTCGCCATCAGCAGAATGCCTGATGTTTCCTTGTCCAGACGGTGTACGACATAGGCCTGCGCCCCACGCTGTGTCTCAACATAGCGCGTCAGCGTGTTATGATAGATGTTGGCCGTGGGGTGAACCGCCATGCCTGCGGGCTTGTCAAACACCCAGAAATCATCGGTTTCGTCGATGAGCTGCACGTCGTCGTACATCGGCACGTCGCCCGACATGGTCTGAGCAATGGATACAATGTCACCCGGATGCAGCTTCAGCGCCGGCTTCGGCGCTCTGAACGGCTCGATGCTCACGCCACCCGCCCGTATACACGACTGCGCCCGCGAACGCGAGAATCGCGCAATCTTGTACGCCAGAAACTCATCCAGCCGCATCCCGTCCTCGTTGATTTGGACCGTGTACTGCCGTATTCGCTTGTCGCTGCTCTCAGGCATCCCTCACCTCGTCTGCGGTATGCATTCGTCACATACCAATTCCGCCCGATGATATCACATTATTGTGTGCGCGGCTATCTGCGATACGCCGACGCCCAGAGACGTTCCATGGAACGTCTCTAACTTTGATTTTGGATGCGCGTCTATCTGCGATACGCCGCGCTATCGGCCTATGCGCGTCCGCGCATACGGCCAATCAGAGACGTTCCACGGAACGTCTCTGCCATGATTTCGCGCGTCTATCTGCGATACGCCGCGCTGCGGCCGCTATGGCTGCGCCATACGCGTCCGCCCCCGCCCACCCACAAAAAATCTCCGACCACCTGTATCAAAAAAACGGCCCTTTCTTTGGCCCACTTTTTCAGCTCTCTCAGAGCAGGAGATTTTTATGAAAACAAATAGAAAAGGTTTCACCCTCATCGAGTTGATGATCGTCGTCGCCATCATCGGTATTCTCGCGGCTGTCGCTATTCCGGGGTTTATGAGGTATATTAAGAGCTCGAAAACCACAGAGGCACAAACTAATCTTAAATCAATTGCTGATGGTGCATCTTCATGGTTCCAGGCAGAACATGCTTCTGATACGACAGGATTAAATATATACACCAAAAGCTATCCTGGATGTGAATCGACTGGCGCAACCGTTAGTGCGTGTACATCAAGTAAAATAGGAGTTGCACCTGCCGCAAATCGTGTTGGGTTAAAGAATCCGATTACTGCAACAGAGGGAACTGGGGGTGATGCAGTTTCTGTAGAAATATTTAAAGCTCATCCATGGGACCGTTTAAAATTTAGCATTTCAAAACCATTTTATTATCATTATTCTTATGGCACAGCAGCTGCAGCTGCAAATGCTGCAGGAATTAGTGTTATTCCGGGGTTCTCAGCGGGTGCAACGGCTGCCTTAAGTAATGCAACTGACAACTCCACCATCAAAGGTGATTCAGCATTTCAAATCGTTGGCAACTCGGAAGGAATTATTGGGGCAATAGTTGATGTTAGTGATAGTGCAACTAAAGCGGCTGTATCAGATGATACCGGACTGTTTGCTGCTACAGGTAGCTAATTAAGATTTAATGCTTATATATGTGCCCCACTTGGGGCACTTTTTGTGCGCTTGACAAGCGCACATTTTAATAATGTGCAATTTCGAACTCGCCTAACAATGGA
>CAMKRB010000056.1 GCA_946415045.1 uncultured Myxococcales bacterium | reverse complement strand
AACCGCGACGAAATCAATCAGGCCTATGAATGGCTGCTCAAGATGAACGATACGATGAAACCGGCCTATGTCACCGACGAAGTCATCGACAACATGAGCAGCGGCCTCAAAGATATCGCCATCGTCTATTCCGGCGACGCAGCAGCCATCCTCAACGAAAACAAGAGCATGGCCTATTTCGCGCCCAACGAAGGCACCAACATCTGGTACGACGCCATGGTCATCCCCGCCAACGCCGAAAATCCCAAACTCGCCAACCAGTTCATCAATTACGTCATCAGCTACGATGCCTCGCTGGCCAACACAGAGGCCGTCGGTTACACATCGCCCAATGCAAAAGCCTTCGCCGAAATGACAAAAGAAGGCGGCGACTATGAGGATAACGCAGCCTACAAACCGCGCAGCGGCAACCCCAAAGACGAAATCTTCCACGACAACGACGTCATCCGAAAGATGATTTCCGAGCTCTGGATCAAGGTCAAAGCACACAAGGAATAGGATGTTTTGATGTGGCGCGGCTATCTGCGATACGCCGCGCAAAAAAGAGACGTTCCACGGAACGTCTCTTTTTTTTATATTCCGGCGCGGCTATCTGCGATACGCCGCGCCCCGCTCGCTTTGTGGCGGCCACATTGGGCCGCCCCTGCAGCTCGCTTATTTCACCTTGATCTTGCGCGTAAATGCCACGCGTTTTCCGTTCCACAGGCGAATCGTGTATTTCTTTACACCCCCCGTATTCTCCACAAACGCTGCGAGATCAAACTGGAACACCTTGCGGTTTCCGCCATTCCAATACATCTTTTCTGAAGCGATGACCTTATCGTCATCGCCATAAACGATATCAAACTTAAAGTAGTTGTAAATCGCTGCACTCGGGAACCAGAACGAGATCGCCATCATGTCGTTGGGCCCGAAATCCGTCGTGCGCTCCCATTTGCTCTCCGATTCCACGCGATAAACCTTCATCACTTCCTCGGGATCAATGCGCACGCTGTCATATGTCGGGCTGATTTGATACACCTCACTCGACAACGAACGGTCAAACGCACACCACAGAGCACTCATCGGCGACGACATATCGTGCGGATCCTCTGCCTCTTCGTAACATGTGCCATTGCGCACCGAGTTATAGACCCGGTTGCCCGATTGCACATCCACCACGATGACCGACGTGTCCGCATAAGTCGTGCGCTCATACACCGGATACTTCACCTTGTATTCTTCGGTGTATTCGATTTCGTTGCCCTCCTCGTCCTCTTCGTAATAGGTACGGGTTTCGGTGCGGGTTTCGGTGTGCTCGTCCCAGCGTTCGCCATAATCGACGACCGTGCTGAACGTCACCAGTTCCGTGTCGGTATTATTGCTCAGGTGTGCAATCAGCTGATTATCGCTCACGTCCTCGTGTGTATAATCTGCCACATCGTAATAGCCGTTGTTGTACATCTTGCTAACCAGACCAGCACTCAGCTCTCGCGTAAAACGACCGGGTTGTACGCTGTTCTGCACAGGTGCAACAGCCATCGAATGATAATCTTCTTCGTTTCCAAAGAAAGTCGGATAATTCATCACATTCAGCGTGGTGATGCTACATCCGGCTTCCAGCCCCATCAGGCCTGCCAACACAATGCCCATTCCAAATAACGATGATTTCATAGCCGAACTCCTTATACTTCGATGCAAAACCACGCATCACAATATGCATGTGGAGATCAACAGATGTGTTAATCTGATAAAAAGAGTTCAAATTGCGTGCCAAATTGAATAAAGGCAGTGAATCATCGTAGCCGTCTTTTTTTGACGGCTTATGCGCATCCAGCCATTCTCAGGCTATCGATTCTGCGCCCATTCATCCCAGGCGATCGAACAGCCTTTTGGAACAGCATTGTGTGCACGACCGGCCAGATTGAGCGCGAATCTCGGATATCCCTTGATGCGCTGCCGCAATTCGGCCGGCAGTTCGACCATAGTGCCGACATCACCTGTGAGAATATAGGCGGCGCTGTCCAGATTGCACAGGTCGCAGAATGCGATTTGCCCGGGATTTCCCGGCATCACAGGGCTCATATCGTCGGGATTGAAAACGATGCATTTGAGCCATGGCGGGAAGATGTAGAGTCCTTCCTGCGGCAGTTCGCCGGTCGTATTGAGCGCGCAGATTTCATAGCCCTGGCTGGAGAGCTCGCACATGCCGTATTCGCCATAGATAAACCGTCGATTCAGGCCGAGTTTGCTGGCGAGCGCATCCCGCAGTTCACTGCGCGGCACTTCGCGGGATTTTCCTTTATATCCGCCGGTTTCGAGCAAGCTGCTGCCCGGCGCGCATTTGATCGTTCGGTCGCCCATTTGGTCCAGCAAATGGACCCAGGCAAACGAAGGCCCCATCAGATACACCGGAATTTCCTCGCGATACGACTGTTCCAGTGCATCGCATAACCCCTCAGCGTCCAGGCCATTTTCCATGGTGAAAAAACTGCCGGATCCCGGTGCCCCAATACCGTCGACGAACTGTGCAATCATAAATCCCAGCGAGGAATGCGGGTTATCGGCCGGTGTCGGCATCAATGAATAGAACCGCGCGAGCTTGGGCAAAAGCTGCAGCATCCACATGCTGAAAGTGAGCAGATTGGTGCGCTGAACCAAACCAATATCGCGGAATTTATGGACGCTGTGCACGCCCTCGGTCGTGCCGCTCGAATAAAACTCGGCCACCACCTGGTCTGCTTCGAACGGGCATATATCTGCGCGCTTGAACGCTTCAACCGGCAATGGCGGATAGTCAAAAATGGACGACCCGCGTTTGGTGCAGCCATTGATTTCACAGTATTTGCCATACAGCGGATGGTTCAGGCGCTGGTATTCCAGCATATCGACAAACAGCCCCGGAGCTTTGGGTTCAAACGGCATGGGCCCATGGCCGCTAATCCACTGATAAATCGCAAACATGTAGTCTGCAACGCGTTTGTAAAGCTGGGTTCTCATGGTTTTGCCGAATCCGATTTGGGGTACAGAAACAAAAAGGGGGCGGCGGCGTATGGAGGCGCAGCCGACATAGACGCCGCCGCCGTGCGTATTCGGCGCCATACGCGCCGAATAGCACGGCGAACACAAAATTCAAACAAATACAAATATCACCAAATTCTATTTCAACGCAGCGAGTGTATTTCCGATGCGCTGGATACCCTTGATGATATCTTCATCCTTCATCGCAAACGAGAGACGCAGGTAACCAGGCGCGCCGAACGCCGTACCCGGAACTGTAGCGACCATGCCTTTTTCGAGCAGGTATTGAGCGAGCTCGACATCGTTGTGAATTGCAACATCATTTTTGACGATATCGCAGAATTTTGTGCAATTCAGCATAACATAGAAAGCGCCGTTTGGAGGCAGGCACGACAAATCGGGGAATTTGGCGATTTCGTTGAGGATGATGGAGCGGCGGCGTTCGAAAGCCTGGCGCATATTTTCGACGACCGACGGATCGAGACGCAATGCTTCGATGGCTCCGGCCTGTGCGAAACTGACGGCGTTTGAGGTCGAATGGCTTTGGAGCGTCGTCATGATTTTGATGCGCGCGGGATCGGCGATGGCAAATCCGAGACGCCAGCCGGTCATCGCGAATGATTTCGAGAATCCGCCGGTCGTGATAATGCGATTTTTCAGGTCTGGTGCGACTTTGGCGAGTTCGACGTGTTTAAAGCCGTTGTAGACGAGCTGGGCATAAATGTTGTCCCACAAAATGGTCACGTCGGGATATTTTCGCAGAACAGCGGCGATTTTTTCGAGTTTTTCGGCGCTGTAGGCTGCGCCGGTGGGGTTGCATGGCGAGTTCAGAATGAGCAGAACCGGGTGATATTGCTGGATGGCGTCTTCGAGTTTTTCGGGCGAGACGAGGAATTCGTCGGCCTGATCGGTGGGAATGAACACGGGCGTGCCGTCGGCGAGGTGCACCATGGCGGGATACGACAACCAGTAGGGCGCCGGGATGAGTACGACATCACCGGGATCGACCATCGACATCACCGCATTGTAGATGACCTGTTTGCCGCCAATGCCCACGATGACTTCGTCAGATTTGGTTTCGACGCCGAAGTTTTTGGTGTACCACGAGGCAATTTCGGCGCGAAGTGCCGGCATGCCGGTAACCGGCGTGTATTTGGTCATGCCGCGATCGAGCGCATCCTTGGCCGCATCAATAATGGGCTTTGGCGTAATGAAATCTGGTTCTCCCGCACCAAAGCTCACGACATCGAGACCTTCGGCGCGCATCTCGGCTGCGCGTGCGGTGATCGCAAGAGTTAATGATGCCTGAACCTGATTCAGTCTGTGTGCTTTTTTCATATATTTCCTTTAATTTTGGCAATGTTTGACCACCGCAAAAGCGCTCGCGAAATCCACGACACACTCCGGGTGATGATCAATTATAATATCTGCGAAAGGCATGCTATTCCAACTATTTTATCGTGTGTGTCCCGGGGGATGAAAAAATTTTTAGAACAAAATGGCTACCGATCCCGTTATCGGGAATTCGGTATCCGACGCCCGACGCCGAAGAACGACCTGTGGTACGGCGTTCATCGGCAGCAGAATTGCTGCAACCCCGTCGCGATACCGCATAAAATAGGTTGCTTTGTGATCATTTTTTTATAAAGATGC
This sequence comes from uncultured Myxococcales bacterium, assembly GCA_946415045.1. GTDB lineage: Bacteria > Myxococcota_A > Bradymonadia > UBA4248 > UBA4248 > UBA4248. The sequence goes on along the minus strand of CAMKRB010000056.1, from coordinate 9,236 downwards.
GCATTTGGGTGATGCGAACCGATAGCGGATCGCGGGCCCGGGCCAAATCATCGGCAGCAGGCATGCCGTCTGGAGTACGACAACATGGTGGATCCCACCTTTGAAGGTTTGCCAGATTATTTTGAACCCATCAGCCGGCTTGGGGAAGGCGGCATGGGGGTTGTATGGTCTGTGCGGGATACGCGCGTAAACAAAGTTGGCGCGCTCAAGGTCATCCGTCGCAAGAATGAATCCAGCGAAGTCTCGCTGACGCGGTTCGAGCGCGAGATAAGGAATTTCGCGCAGCTCATCCACCCCTATATCGTGCAGGTCTATGATGTGGGGCAGATGCTGACGGGTGAGCCGTATATTTTTATGGAGCAGGTCGACGGCATTCCCATTGGCGCATCGTTGGTCAAAAGCCACTCTTTCGACGAAATCATGATGCTGCTCGACCGGATTCTGGAAGGTCTGGACGAAGCGCACTGCCATGGGCTGATCCACCGCGATTTAAAGCCCGATAACATCCTGGTCACCGTTGACGAATCGAACCATTTGATGCCCAAGATCATGGATTTTGGTCTGGCGCTGCAGATGGACGAAAACGATACGCGTATCACGTGCGATGGCATGGTCGTCGGAACGCCGATATATATGGCGCCGGAACAGGCATGTGACGAACACTATCAGATTTGCCCCGCGACCGATTTCTACAGCATCGGGTGCATTCTGTACGAGTTGTTTACCGGAGAACCACCGTTCAAGGGCGCGAACGCAGTCACAGTGATGGTGGCACAGGCCAAAGACAAACCCAGGCCGTTTGTGCCGCTTCCGGAATTCGAATCCGCCGCCCGGCTGACGCCGATTATCGATCGTCTGCTCGAAAAGATGCCCGACAGCCGCTACGAAACTGCAGCCGATTTTCGTGCGGCATTGCGCCGATATCATCTGGTGCGCGACAATCTTGAGTTCGGAACGCAGGCCTATAAACTGCCCAGCGACACGCTCATCGACTTTCGTCCGGAACTGAACACACCATTCTTCTCGAGCGAATTTGCGCCCAAGAATTACAGCACGGTGCTGCCCGAACTCGAGCATTGCAATTACAATTATTCGGTGCTTTCCCTGCGTCCGCCGCTTTATGTAGGCAATCAGAGCGCCAAATTGCTGCTGAACCGCTATCTGCAGGATGTCTATCACTGCCGCCGTTCGGCTGTCGTACTCATCACCGGACGTCCCGGCGTCGGAAAAAGCCGCTTTCTCGAGAGTTTCTCGCAGGATTGCTTTAAAAATGGCACAGCGACCTCACTTGTCGTCGATGGTTCGAGCTGCGCCAATCTGCGGTTTGCCGTGTATCGCGCCCTTTTTGCAAAGCTGCTGCTAAAAACGCTCACGCCGCAGCAGGTCATTTTGGGATTGTGCCGATTCCTGCATACCGAAACCGAAACCGACCCGCGCGTGGCTGCGCTCAACACGATATTCCGTGCCGAAATCACGCATAAAACGCCGCCGCTCAACAAGATGGACGACCTGCTGGGAACGGTGTTTGCGATGCTCACGCGCGTACGCCCGCTGGTGCTCAGCTTCGACAATGTGCGCACAGAACAGCGCATGGAGCTGTGTGCCATCGTCCGGGAACTCAGCGAAAATGCATCGATGAACAAGCCGGTACTGGTATGCGTGGTAAACACGACGATCAACGAAGTGCCGACCGACCTGGAAATTGCGCTGGGCAACGAGAATGCAATATGGCTGCGCCGTGGTATCGAAATCGAGCCGCTGTCAAATACAAACATGCATACGCTTATCACGCAAAGCCTCGGCGTTTGCGAAGAACTCTCGGGATTCATCGAAAATTTGGCGCAGGGGGTGCCGCAAATCGCCGTAGATCTCGCCCGTCAATGGCAGCTGGCAGGATTTCTGGTGCCGACCTCGCGTGGTTATGCGAGCAAACAGCCGATCAGTGAACTCCCCATTCCCAAGCCGGTACACGAAGCCATCCTTCGCCAAATCCACATGACTTTCAGCGAATATCCGCTGCGCACCTATCAGCCGGTGGCAACGCTCGCCGCTTTATTCGGTGAGCGGTTCACACCGAAATTGCTGGCAGCCGCGATCAAGCACATGCCCGGAAACCAGCGTCTCATCAGCCACAGCTCGTTTATTTCGCTCGGACTCTCGGGCGGCCTGCTTAAAACACTCGACGAAACGACGCTCACATTTTTCAATCCGCTGATGCGGGATGCGCTGCTGGCCACCATGGCTCCCTACGATTTACAGGACTATCACCGCGTCATCGTTGAAGCCCGCCGCGAAGCACCGCCCAGTTTCGACAACGATATAGAAATCGCCACACACCTGCTCGCTGCGCACATGTTCTACGATGCATTCGAAGTCTATCGCCATCTGGCACGCCAATGCTTGCTTTGGGGCAACCTCGAACAGGCTCGCGAGTTTCTCGATTCGGCCAAAAATGCGCTCAAACAGCATCTGGGTTACGTCGATTCCCGCGTCCCCGAAATGGCCAGTATCTGGTTTATCGAAACCGAAATCTGCCTGGAAAGCGGCGATTATGAAAATGCCGCGAAGCATATCGAATGGATCGAATTCATACTCGCACACTCCGATTCCCCCGAAAAACACGCGGCTTATGATGTGCTCAAATCCAGGTTCTGTGCGCACGAAAATAACACCGAAGAAGCGCGTCTCTTTATCGATCATGCAGTCAAATGCCTGAATTCGATCGCCGAACCGCTCAGTCATGAACAGCTTGAGCTCAAATTCTCCGTGCTGGTGGTGTGCCTCGAATACGACATGTCGATGAGCCAGGCATTTATCGACACCGCCCGCCGCCTCAATGATGTGCTGTACGTCGGAAAAGCCTTTCTCGCCATTGCTCGCCGCAGCATCGCCATCGGCGAAACCATGCGCGCAATCAAAATTCTGAACATGGCCATCGATACGGCGCATAAAAACGGCGATTCCCGCACCGAATCCGCTGCATTGCACCTGCTTTCAAAAGTGCAGGACAGCGCACCCGAAGTTCGCCTCAAAACGCTCTACGACGCCTCCAAAGGCTTCGAACAGCTCGGCGACTTCAAGGCACTCGGCGAAATCCACAGCGAAATCGCCAGTATTCTAAAAGAAACCGCCCCCAACGAATCCCTCATTCACTCGCATTGGAGCGCACTTCTGGACGGTATTGTCTAAATCCGCATTGTGTGTTACAAAAATAAATTTTTGCGATGAGGTATGGCCGGTGTAATCGCCCGGCCTTGTTTATTTTAGTCAGCCGGTTTCCTGTATTGGGTGATGTGGCGGGGGCTGCCGCCCCCTACGGCGCTATCTCGCTGCAGAACGCGCGTGCCGCGCGTTTCTGCTGCTCAATACGCGCCTACCCCTGGGTGCGGGGGTTCCCCCCGCAACGCCCCCGGTCCGGAGATACCTGCTGTCCGTGAAATGTCTTTTATTTATGGAGTATGCGTAATGTCCAATTCGAACATAGCTGTAACCACAACGATCGCTGCACTCGCCGCCGCTTTTGGATTTGGTTTGGGTGGATTGGCAACTGAACACGATGCCAGAATATCCAGCCCCGATGTCTCTGCCCAGTATGCCAAACTGAACATCGATTCCAACATTCTTCCAATCGCCGACAGCCCCGTCAAAGGCGGTATCAATGCCAATGCAACCGTCGTCATCTTTGGCGATTTCACAACCCCGGCTACCCAGTATGTGCTCCGCGAAGGTCTCGACGATCTGTTCAAAGCACACGGCGATAAAGTTGCCGTCGTCTATAAGTCGTATCCCCTCAAACCCAAAGCCGCAAAGGACGCCAAAGATGGCGACGCCGAATCGATGATCCGCGCCAAAGCCGCTGTCGCCGCTCAGAAATTCGGAAAATTCTGGGATTATGCTGACAAAATGGTTGCCAGCAACGACGGAAAACCTTTCGATGAAAATGCAGCCGTCCAGATTGCGCTCAATCTCAACATCAATGCCAAAGCATTTCTGGATGCCATGGGATCCGACGAAACCAAAAAAAAGATTGAGGCCGATGCTGTCCTGGCACAAAAACTTGGTGTCAAAGCCGCACCAACCATCTTTGTCAATGGCCGCGAACTCAAGTTTAAAGGCAATGTGACCAAAGATGAACTCCAGCAGGCCGTCAATGATGAAGTTGCACGCATCGATAATCTGCCCAACCGCAACTACATCATCAGCACCATGATCGCTTCCAATGCACAGAATAATGGAGCAGCGACAGATGCACTGGGACGTCCGGCCCGCGGTGCTAAAAATGCCATCGTCACCATCGTCGAATACAGCGATTATCAGTGCCCGTTCTGCAACCGGGTTGAGCCCACACTCGCAGTAGTGCTCAAGAATTATCCCGACACCGTCCGCATCGTTTTCAACCACAATCCGCTCGCGATGCACAAAGATGCCAAGCTCGCACATCAGGCCGCCCATGCCGCAGGTTTGCAGGGCAAGTTCTGGGAAATGCACGACACGTTGTTCCAAAACCAGAAAAACCTCAAAGAAAGCGATTTGATCAAATATGCTCAGAATCTGGGTCTGGATTTGAACAAGTTCCGCGCCGACCTCAAATCCCCCGAAACCGTGGCCGCCATCGACAAAGCACTCAAAATCGGCGAAGACAACGATATTCAGGGAACCCCCAACTTCAGCATCAATGGCATGCCGCTTAAAGGCGCTGTGCCCTACGATCAGTTCAAAGCCAAAATCGACCAGGCGATTGCTGATGCGCGCAAAGTTCAGAAAGAAACAGGTCTGGAAGGCGAAAAGCTCTACAATGAACTTGTCAAACGCAACGCTCCCAAACCACCCGCACGCCAGATGGTCGAATTCAGCGGTGCCCCGGCTCTCGGTCCCGCAGATGCCCCCATTACACTCATCGAGTTCACAGATTTCCAGTGCCCCTATTGCAAACGCGCCAACGACACAGTTCATGAACTCATGAATAATAACCCCGGCAAAATCCGCCTGGTCTTCAAACACAACCCACTCCCCTTCCACGACAAGGCCGATGGTGCGCACCGCGCAGCCGAAGCCGCCGCTCTGCAGGGTAAATTCTGGGAAATGTACGATCTGCTCTTCGCCAACAACAAAAACCTCGAACAGGCGGATCTCGAAAAATATGCCACACAAATCGGACTGGATCTCGAAAAGTTCAAAGCAGATATGGAAAGCGATTCGGTTAAAAACCGCGTCAAGGCAGATCTCGCACAGGGCGTCAGCGTCGGTGTCAAAGGCACACCGCATTTCTTCATGAATGGTAATGTCATCAACGGCGCACAGCCACTGCAGAATTTCCAGAAGAGCCTCGACAGGGAACTCGCCATTGCCGATAAATACATTAAACGCGGCGTGGCTGCCGATGCGCTCTATAAGACCATTTATCTCGAAGAGAGCAAAAACAATGCGCCCGCAGTGGCTCGTCCCCTTCGCGACGTCCGTCCGCCTGCACAAGTGGCTCCCAGCGAACCCATCGTGCTCACACAGGGTAAATCGTATGCCAAGGGCCCCGAAAACGCACCGGTCGTGATCTATCAGTTCAGCGAATTCCAGTGCCCGTTCTGCGCCAAAGTCGAACCCACAATCAAACAGGTCGAAGAAGCATACGGCGACAAGGTCCGCATTATCTTCAAGAACAGACCGCTGTCGTTCCACGCAGATGCCAGACTGGCGTCCGAAGCCGCACTCGCCGCAGGCGCTCAGGGTAAATTCTGGGAAATGCACCAAATCCTCTTCGCAAACCAGAAGAGCCTCAAACGCGAAGCGCTCATCGAATACGCCAAGCAGCTCGAGTTGGATATCGATAAGTTCACCGCCGATCTCGACAACCATACATTCGCAGCTCAGATCGATGCCGAAATCGCCGATGCCGAAAAAGCCGGTGCCACCGGAACCCCGACTTTCGTCATCAACGGCAAGAAATTCGTCGGCGCTCAGCCCTTCGATAAATTCAAAGAGCAAATCGACGCCGCCCTCGCGGCCAAATAACCATCCCTCCATTTGGCGGCGAACATACATCTTCGCCGCAAATTTATTTTGAATGGGCACACACCTTGCGGTACAATACCTCTCGAGTATAAATCGGGGTCTTTAGTCCCCAAAAGGAGAGTGATACATGAATGCAGTCAGATTAGGCGATCTCGCAATGGTTGTCGGCGATTCACACGGTTGCCCCGGTTGCCCCCACGTTTGCATCGGGCCAACAATCGATGGATCCAACGACGTCTTTATCAATTCACTCAATGCGATTCGCAAGGGTGACCCGGGAATTCACGCGGCTTGCTGCGGACCCAATACCTTCAATACCAACGAAGGAAGCCCAAATGTTTTCGTCAATGGCAAGCCGCTCGTCCGTTTGAATGACGAAACCAAGCATTGCGGCGGCACAGGTCATACCATCACCGGAAGCCCCAATGTCTTCGTCAACTAAATCCAGACTTTAGATTTGCACCAAAAAACGCCCCATCCGGGGCGTTTTTTGTATGTGCATTTAATCCGACGACGCCCTGCGCGCCAGCACCGCAACCGTCTCGACATGCGCCGTTTGCGGAAACATATCGACAAATCCTATCGATTCCAGACGAAAACCATGGCTCAGCCTGGCCAAATCCCGCGCAAAATTCGTCGCTTCACACGAGATATAAAGAATGTGCTGTATCCTCGATTTCTTTAAATCATAGCACATCTTTTCGGAAAGCCCCTCGCGCGCAGGATCACAAATTGCTGCATCACAAATGGATGCATCTGCAGGCAAACCTTTGGTCAGATCGCACATCAGCAAATCGACACTCGTACCATCCGGCCAGAAGCTGCGGTTATCATCACATCCGCGTCGGAAGGCAGCCGGATCACAAAAAAACTCAAATGCATGAACCACCGGAGCACATTGCGCTGCACGAAACGTCAGATTGCCCGATCCCGCAAACAAATCGGCAACCGCATGGGGTTTTGTCTGATCCAGAAAATTGGCAACAAGCCTGTGCAATATGGCATTTCCCTGTTTTGTCGCCTGCGCAAAATCGCCGATGCGCCGCCAATAAATCACGTCCGGTGCCCCGGAGATATGAACAGTATCGCGAATCATTTCGTCGCCTGCGATTTGTTCTTCACCAAACCTTATGCCGCCAAATATCCCGGCATTCACAATCTGACGCAGCCAGACCGCAGGCTTCGTCAGCTTCACGGTTTTCGCACGTGAACGCTCGTTCTGGATTGGCCGGATGTGCAAAAACGGCTTGAACGCATCGTCGAGGTCGATTTGCAAATCACACGCAAAATGCAGAGCCGGGGGCTGAATGGCCTCCAGTCGTTCAGCAACAGAACGCAGTGCCGGATGGATCACCACACACTGACCAGCGGGAACGATGCGATGTGAATTGTGAGCAAAATAGCCAATTTTTCCATCAACCAGATGCAAACGCATCCTCTGTCGCAAACCGTCAAGCGATCCATCTGGCCCCATCACAGAATAATAATCCGGTGCGATGGGGTCGAGATGCGCAATCTTAAAAATCTCACCGCAAAGCGCTTCGCTTTTCAGTTTGAACGCCATATCTGCATTCACATGGCGGAAGCCACATCCATCGCACTTTCCCGAAATCGGACAGTTGTCGTGCAATACGCGGGAAGGTGATCGCGTATCAAAAGAAACCGCACGACAGACTCCAAACCTGGCCTTCTCGGATATCACTTCCGCCTGTCCGCATTCACCAGGCAATGCCCCATCCACAAAAAAGACTTTCTCGTTGTAATACGATATACCCTGGCCTCCCTTGGCCAGCCGAACGATTTGATAGGGTATGACGGGCATCTGTAAACTCTGTCTGTGATTGAAATCGCATGTACACATTCTGAAGCACGGATTCCACCGAAATACTTCAGCATTTTAAACACCGGGATGCAGCGCATTGCCGGGCACATCCACGCAGAGAATTATACCACGGTTTGACTAACCACTGACAACTATCCTGTCACTTAAGGCCATCACCGCCGATACGCCCTCTTGCGCGTGGCTATCAGCTTCGCGAAGCTCGCTGATACGCACTCAGCCCTCGTCTTTGCGCTCGATCGCCGCCCAGACTGTGCGCATGCGGCCGTACAATCTGAATTAAAATCGCCCTGGATAAACATCGTGATCATCTTTAAAGAACTGATAATAGTCGCTTTCCTGTGGATATCTCCATGGGTCTGTTCGGTGATTGTAGTTCAAATTGCATTCTCTCCCTATAGATTTCAGTCGTTCATACACCTTACCGATAAATTCCAGATCCCTAAAATAATATACGATACTTTCTTCGATATATTTATCATCCGTTGAATACTCGAACATACCACACGGATCCAGGAGGGATGCGATATTCCAATTATGGAGCGGTCGATTATACTTTGTATACGCAAACATATCAGCCATATATTCAACTTTGGAAACATCCCATTTGTCAAGCAGCTGATTAAACTTCTCGGCTTTAAAAAACATCCCGCTCATGTATCTGACGTTTGAGACATCCCAATTGTTGATATTTTGATTAAACTTTTTAGCGTTCGCAAACATTTTGGTCATGTTTGTAACATTAGACGTGTTCCATTTGTTCAGCGGTCTGTTAAATGCTGCTGCGCCACTAAACATCTCCTGCATGTTTGTAACATTGGAAACGTCCCAGTTGTTAATATCTGAGTTCATTTTTAAGGCGTCACTGAACATTTCGGACATATCTTTGACATGCGATAAATCAGGAACATCCTTTGCCTTAATCACTGCATTTTTAGTGTGAGCCATAAAATAATGCATGCTTTGCCATTTGTTTGTTCCCCACTGGTCTATGCTGAGAAGGGAATAATCATCGTGGTCGAATAGGCGCATCGAAGGTATCGTTCCAATCAATGCGATCTGGTGTTTGCCCTTTTTTCGAAAATAGCAACTAGATATAGTGCCTTTACTTTTTAATTCAAATATACCATCACCATCACAATCGACAGCATAAGTTGCAAGATAAGGGCTCACGCTTAAAACATTAAGTTTAACGTTTACATCATCCTTATACGTTTGATATGTTAGTTTAAATGGTCTTTGAACGTTTAAATCGATACTAAAGTCATCACTGTTTTTCAGAGAATCAGGATCAATTGGAAGGCCATTAAAAATAGACCACCCCTCTCGAAAGTCTCCCCAATTTAGCAATGAAACGAAGTGTGATGACTTATTGTTGCTAAATATATTT
>CAMKRB010000055.1 GCA_946415045.1 uncultured Myxococcales bacterium | reverse complement strand
GACTGGAGTTCAGAAATCTACGCCATTTCGTGGTATAACATGGTTCGGGCATCTTTGTCAACGGATGCGGGAATCCTTGCACAAATTCCGTTACAATTCTGCACTTCACCATGAACGCCGTCGGCGTTCAATATCCATAGCCCCCGGTTGGCGCGTAGCGACTACCGGGGGATCAAAGTGTTCCCCTCTTTTTGCCCCATTTTTTTGCCAGCCCAATGGGCTGGCAAAAAAATGGGAGAGAGAGAATTAAAAATGCCTCATCCCCCGGCGTTGCCGGGGGCTATTGATATGCAAGCCCTAACGGGCTTGTGCACGGCTGAATCGTTACCAAATTCCGTTACAATTCAGCGCTTATACTTATTTGACGGCTTGCGCCGCAAGCACATGATTTGTGCGGCTGTGCGCCGCAGGTGATCAGGGAATGTGCCGCTCTGAAAGTATCCACTGGATACAGTTCGAAGCCAGACAAAGTCCAAAGCTCCCGGTCACCGTAATCATACTGCCAAGCTGCGGACGCCGCACGACCGCCCCCGATTCGGGATCGCTGGCACAATGCGACTGTTCGATGGCGCGCTCGATCGAATACACGCAGTGGATGCCGCGTTCAATTCCAAGTTTTCGCAAGCGTTTGCGCACCTCGCGGGCGAGCGGGCAAACCTCGGTCTGGGAAATATCACCGGACCGAATCAGCTCGGGACGCAGTTTGCGCGCGGCCCCCATGCTGCTGAACACCTCGGTGTGATTTGCGCTGCACCACTCCAGCAAAGCCACTTTGGCATCAATCGTGTCGATTGCATCGATCACGGCGACGGGCTTTTGCTGGTCGCTTTCGAATGCGCAACCGACGCACCCGAGGTTTTCTGCACCAATCAGTTCTGCGCGGCACTCGATATCGAGCCTGGGATTGATTTCGAGCAAGTGCTCGCGGCCAACCGCGACCTTGTCGCGCCCCACCGTCGCCGTTGTCGCACCGAGCTGGCGGTTGATATTTGTCACTTCGTATCTATCGGCGTCGATGATCCGGATATGCCCGATACCGCTGCGTACCAGTGCTTCCGTAGCAAAACTCCCGACCGCGCCATACCCGGCAACAACGACATGCGCATCCGCCAGATCCGCAAGCGGCTTATCTCCAATCAGTGCGCGCACACGCGAAAAAATATTATCCATACAAACCCTTTGCCGGACACAAAAAAGCCTCGCTGCATGAACATCGTTCACGAGGAGGCTTTTGCAAGAACGTAAAAACTGCGAATTACGGCAGAATGATATTGATCTCGACGCGATCGTTCAAAGCGCGGTTATCTTTCTTTTTCTCGTCATAGCGCGGGGCTTCCTTACCCTTGGCGGTGGTGACGATACGTTTGTAATCGACGCCCTGGGTCACGAGATAATCGCGGACCGCATCACAGCGACGCTGGCTCACTTCGTAGGCATTTTTGCCCTTAGTCTGGGTATAGCCTTCGATCATGATGGTGGTGTCGTTGTATTTGTTGGCGAGTTCAGCGACGCGGCGCAGAGCTTCCTGTTTCACGGGGAGGATATCGGATTTATCCTTATCGAAAGCAGCGGCGACAACGATGACGGTGCTCTTGAGATCGGTGAATACGTAGCTGGGACCGACGATAGCCTGAGCCTCGGTGAAGAGTGATTTCTGTCTTTCGGCGGCTGCGGCGGCGAGCTGTTTTTTGTCGAAATCGGGCTTGGCGAGATCATAAACTTTTACATAGAGCAGGCGGGCTTCTTCAGCGGCTGCACCGGCAGCAGCTCTTTCACCCTTGGAGGCTTTTTCCTGAGCATCTTTCAGGCGTGCCTCGGCCTGATCGAACGAATCTTTCTGGGACTCGTTACCCTTTACGCCGATAGCTTTTTCGCGCTCAATTTTGGCGAGCTGAATGCGCTGTTCAGCATTGGCCATATCGGAGTTGGCGATATTATTCTTGATGAGTGAGATGCTTTCTTCGAGGCCACTGCGAGTGACTTCGAGTTTTTCCATCTGAGCGTTGAGATCGCGCATCTCGTTTTCGGCAGCGGCTTTGCGGTCTTTAGCTTCTTTGAGTTTGGACTGAGCGCGGGCGGTAGCATACTGACGCTGACCGAGAGCAGCGTAGGTTCTGGCTTTTGCCTGTTCGCCATCCTGCCATGAATCGATGGCTTTGTTGGTGAGATCTGTGCAACGTTTGTATGCGTCGGGTGCATTTCCATTGATGGCTGCAGCTTCCTCGCTTTTGCGCAGTTCTTCGAGCTGAGTGAGTTCTTCGGGTTTTGCCTGGGGACCGCAGGAAACGGCCATAGCGGCGAGAACGAGGCACAGAATAAGGCTGATAATGTGATGACGTTTCATGAATCGCTCCTTCTATGACCTATTTGGCATTTGCGTTACTAAGCTGAGACTGCAGCACTTCTTTTTCAGCGGTAAGCTGCTGAATCTGTGCTTCGAGTTTTCCGTATTCGGCCTTGAGCGCCTTGAGTTTGGATTCAGCTTCCATCGCCTCACCCATGGCGACATCGCGAGCCATCGAAGCTTCGACGAAATCGACATACACGCCGATTTTAAGGGAAAGCGCCTTGACCTGATCGACTTCATTCTTTCCGATGAGGATGAGGGATTCGTCGATCCAGCTGGAAATCTGAGACAATTCGCTGTTATAGCGTGTGGTCTCGCCAGTCTTAATCACATCCATGCGGTTCTGATACTGTTTGATTTCGTCGCGATAGATGTTGATATCCTGAGCAAATACCTGGCCTGCAGGAATCAAGGCCAACAGCATTCCGGCCGCGAGTGTGCGTCCGGAAATTTTCATCCAGTTTGTCATTCTTTTTGTTCTCCTGAAATATCGCCATACACCCACTTGCCCGACGATCCGGACAGTCTGAAAACAATGGATGCGTCACCATATTTTTACCCCGATTTATTTTGAATTTCAAATATTTCGCGCATTTTTGCGACAAAATTGTCATGCCAATTTGAGAATCGTTACGCGTTATCACGAATTGCTTGACACAGACTTGTATTTTGCGTCAGATTAAAGGGCTTGCGATTTTTTTTACGCGCATGGCGGATTTGTTTCTATTTGAGTGAGTGATTCCATGAAGGATGCCAAAACGGACGAGCCGAACGCTTCACGCCCAATCCGCAAAGATGACAGACCAGACGAGCCGAATGCGTCCCGTCCCATACGAACATCGGCAGCTCGCCGTGGCGCGCGCCGGGGCATGCGACGTTCCAAAACGCTGGCCGTTCGCGGCCTGACTCGCGACAAGATCGAAGAAGCCCAGCAGATATTCGAGGTATTTGAGCAGTTCCGTCCCCGTTCGCGCGGTGACTGCCGCAACGCGCCCCGCCCCTGTCCATGGGTGTCGTGCAAATATCATCTTTATCTCGATATCGTCCCGCAATCCGGCTCCATCAAACTGAACTTCCCCGATCTCGAAGTCTGGGACATGACCGAAACCTGTGCGCTGGACGTTGCCGATCGCGGCGGCATCACGCTGGAAGACGTGGGCATGCTGCTCAATCTCACGCGCGAGCGCATCCGCCAGGTCGAACACAGCGGTCTGGACAAGCTCCGTTCTGCGCTTGGTGATGAGGCCGACGACGCCCTGTTTGACGAAGCCGAAGAAGACGTGGAATCTGAAGACGACGATTACGAAAGCGACGACGATTAATCGCCGCGTGTGTTTTTGTGTGGTGCGGCCTTTCGTGCTGCGCCCGATACGGCCGCTTTCAGCCCTGCTATTGCACAAAGTGCAATACGCAGGGCTTTTCTTTTATGGAAAAAAGCCCGGCTGGCTTTCGACCGCATCCAGCTGAAAACCTCGCCGCAGTGTGTGATTTCCAAACTTTCCCTGCACCGATCGAATCACGTTGTCGACCTCGGTGCACGGGCGAACCGCATCGCCAGCCGGGGCAGCATCCAGCGATGCAACGTAGTCCATCCACGTGCGCTGCACGGGCTCGGACAGCGGTTTCAAGTCGTAGATGCGAATGCCAAACGCCCGGACTGCCAGCAGCCAGGAATAGTGCTGATTGAGCAGCATCAGGCTGTAGTCGGCGATTTGCCGGCTGGAGAGCATGGGATGTGAAAACTGCTGCTGATACTGGTGAAAGCGCAGTGCAGCATCGCGCACGGTGATTTGCAGGCCATATCCGGTGAGATGCTCTGCCTGCAGCCCGAACGAGACATTTTCAGCCAGTGCCTCGATAACCGGCCAGAGCTGAAGCACATCGCGGACGTCCTGCGGCAGCGTGGTACCATGCCCAAGCGACTGTCGGGGATCGGTTTCACCAAACAGCCTTACCGGATCATTTTCGAACCCATTGGCCGCCATCCAGAGTGCATGGCCATTTTTTCCGAACGTGCGCACCAGCAGACGCCGGTCGGTTTGTGCCAGCTGCCCGATGGTTTGTATGCCCATCATCGCCAGCCTGGATGCGGTCGAACGGCCGACGCCAAGCATTGCCGATGCCGAAAGCCCCCAGATTTGCTGCCGGAATCCGGATGGCGAAATGCACGTGACGGCATCCGGCTTTTTCAAATCGGATCCGAGTTTTGCAAATACTTTGTTAAAGCTCACGCCAACCGATACCGTCACGTCAAACAGCCGCCTGATATCCTGACGAATTTGGTCGGCCAGCCGCTGCCCCCGCGACATGTCCATATCGCGGGCCGACACATCCAGCCAGCATTCGTCCAGACCAAAAGGCTCGACGAACGGCGTATGTGAAAGATAATAGCGCTGGATGTTGCGGGAATACCCCGTATAGACCTCGAAATGCGGCTTGACAAAGCGGATGTCCGGGCATTTCTGGCGCGCCCGCCACAGCGGATCTCCGGTCGCCACGCCACAGCGTTTCGCAGCCTCGGATTTGGCCAGCACGATGCCTCGCCGCTGTGCCGGATCACCGCATACGGCAATGGGAAGCCCTTTCAGACGCGGGTTGATCGCCATTTCGATACTCGCAAAACAGTTGTTGATATCGCAGTGAAATATTGTACGAGTGTTCATCTGTACATACTCTCGATGCCGATACAGCCGCAAAACCGGGGGGTAGCGGCGTATGCCCGATGGTTCCGGAATTTGACATCAAATACCGGAACCATCGGGCATAGACGCGTAGGGGGTGCTCCCCCTCGCAAATCAAAATTCACAAAATCATTTGTACATGTGTTATTCAAAATAATCAATCCATTTGTTCAGTAATTCGTTAAAATTGAACAAAATAGTGATTGCAATAAATTTTCGTGTTCTTTGCTCGACAATCGAAAGCTTGAACGCTATTTAATAGTGGACGGAAACAGAGACACCGGATCTGCGAACAGCAAATGGAGGCATGCAAATGAGTAGACGTTTCTGGTATTTTCTGGCTGTGGCCGCGATGGCGGTTTCATGTTCAGACTCGAATTCTGCAGGAAACAGCGCAACATCCCAGCAGGGAAGCAACGATCCGCAGACATGTACCAAGAACAGTTCCTGCCCGATAGCGGGGCAGCTTTGCTGCGATGGTCAATGCATCGACGTGAAGTCGAACCCGGAACACTGCGGCAAGTGCAACATCAAATGCAGCTCGGGAATATGCTTGAACAGCGTATGCAGCGATACGTGCACCGGCGAAAATGCGAAGTCGTGCAGCGGGAAATGCGTGGATGTATCGAGTGACAACGCGCACTGCGGATCGTGCGGTCACGTATGCGGCCCCCACATGAAATGCAGTGACAAGATCTGCGAATGCGAGAATGACTATAAGGACTGCGACGGCGACGTCCGCAACGGCTGCGAAACCTATGGCGATTACTGCTCATGCAATGTGGGCGAGGTGTCGGAATGCTACATGTTTTCAAGCGGGAGTCCGGGCGTTGGCATCTGTAAATCGGGCACGCACACGTGTGTGGGTACAGACTATGACGAATGTGTTGGCGAAGTAGGCCCGATCGATGAAATCGCTGGCAACGGCGTTGACGATGACTGTGACGGAGAAATTGACGAAGCCAGTCCCACCGTGATCGTCGAGACCCCGTCGTGTTCGCAGCAGTCGTATTACCCGGCAGACAATGCCACCATCACAGAAGCCGATGCACTCAAGCTCGCCCAGGCGATGGACATCTGCACAACGGTCGCCAAAGACGGCTATGGTCTGATAAGCGCGGAACTGCTGCATGCCGACGGCAGTCCACTCGAATCCTCACCGATTTCGGAGGTCTGCGGATCGAACACGACTTTGATTTCACCGGCGCAGCAAATCGGCGTTACCACGACATTTGGCACGCTGATTTCTCCTGTCAAGCATGAGACCATGGCTATTCTTTCATCGGGCAAAGCATCCGGCAGCGAGAATACATCAGACAAAGACTGCATGGGATCGGAAGTGTCGGCACCGGCAGAATTCCTATCCGCGCACGGCGGTCATCTGCCCGCAAGCTGCGGCACGGCATCCAGCCAGGGCACAAAAGCCAACGATTCCGTCATGCTCAGGCTCAAACTCAAGGCCCCCAGTGCAGCCAAGGGCTTCAAATTCCGGTTCAAATTCTTCTCGAAAGAATATCCGGATTTTGTCTGCGAAAACTACAACGATTTCTTCCTCGCACTCGTGGCGGCCAAGAGCGCAGAAATCCCCAATGATCACAACGTAAGCTTCGATTCAAAGGGCAATCCGGTCTCGGTAAACAACGCATTTTTCACGGAATGTGTGGCATCCGCATGCACCAAACCGACGGGATGCAGCGCATGTGAAAGCGGCGCAGACAATGTCAAGGCCTACGTTTCCAACCCATCCAAGGCAGGTGCAACCTCATGGCTCTATACGAGCGTTCCGGTCGAACCATCCGAAAGTTTCACGCTTGATCTCATCATTTTCGATGCCGGCGAAAAATTCGACAGCAATGGACGGCCGGTTGAAACCAAGAGCGGATTCGGACACCAGAAGGATTCACTCGTCCTGCTGGATGCCTTTGAGTGGCTGGCCGATGACACACAGATCATCACAGAGGTCAACTAACCCCCGGTTTCAAAGCTGTAAAAGATGCCCAAATAGTGTGGATGATCCATAATGATGCGTGCGGATTTTTCCAAATGGGAAAATCTGCACGACATCCACAAATCATTTAAGACACTGTTTAGCGATCGTGAATATGAAACGGCCAGGCCGCCTGCCTCACGATTTTGAGCATTGAGCATTCATTGGCCCGATCATGGTTTTGAGCGCCAGGCTCCAGATCATGGGCGCGAATGCAATCCCGGCGGATTTCGTGTTCACTGTAGTTAAATATCGCACATTTTCGTTGGCTTTGTATCCCCAATACGGCTATAGCATGATACGAGGCACACCGCTGCTTCGCAGGCTTATGGCTTACCGTTCTGTTTTCTGAAAGATCGTCCTCCCCCCTTACCATCAGCCGTTCATATGACATGCGGGGGACGAAACCTGTCGATTTTACCCCGAGACTGTTGCACCTTCTGAAACGGCCGCCAGGCGGGGCAAAATCACTGAATTGGATTCATGATTGCGTATTTGTTAAAAGGCATAGTCATTGGCCTGACGGTTGCGGTTCCGGTAGGACCGGTGGGTCTGCTGTGTTTGGATATGACCGTATCGCACGGCCGGCGTGCGGGACTGAGCTGTTCGTCGGGAATGGTGGCCGCCGATATTTTATCGGCGGGCATCATGCTGGCGGGCATCGGCATGCTGTATGCGTTTGTGATGGCGCACGAAGCGAGTATCCGCGTCATTACCGGGCTATTTTTTGCAATACTTGGTGTTTGTCTTTTCCTGTCACGACACAAAAAGCGCCAGCCGCCCTCCAATACGAAACTTGCTGGTCTGACGCTGACTTCATTTTTGCTGTCGATATCGCCAGCAACATTTGCGCTGATGCTGTTTCTGTTTCCGGCACTTGGCCTGACAACGCAGTTCAGCGCAGCGCCGGTACTGTTGGGCGTTGCCCTGGGCAGTGCGACCTGGTGCGCCATCATTCTGGGTGCCGGCGATTTTATCCGCAGAGTGCTGGGCGACCGTCAGGCCCATTTTAAAGGCACAATCGGGTGCATCTTCATCGCCGCAGGCATTTTGTCGGCGGTTTACACGATTATAAAATCTTTATGATTTTAATACCCCCACGTCGCATATTTATTATATGAAGCGTGTAGAAAGAATGGAACGACTTCATCATTGATAAAGCACAGCGAAACGATATGCCACAGCCATCATTCCGAAACGAAGAAACCGTCGCGGCGTTAGGGTCGTTTCTGAGCATCCAGAACATTGCCCCGGACCGCATCTCCTTTATTCAGGATATTTTTCGCGATTTCTGTCAATTTACCGAGAAAGCCCCATCTGCAGTGACTGCGCGGGATTTTACGATGTACTCGCAGCTGCACACGCACCCGGCAGATCAGATGGCATTTTCCTCGGCGCTCACCCTGATCAAGTCGTTCTGCCAGTCACAGTCTGCCGAAGAAACGCCGCAGCCCACCGAAACCAGCAAGCGAACAGCCAAAGCGACCTGCCAGTTCGACGCATCTCCCGAATTGCTGGAAGCTCTGTTTGCGCCCGAGTTATCGAAAGAAAAGCCGCGCAAGCGGATAAGCAGCACAGTTTCGTCGTCAGCGACGCGTCCGCCTGTATCTGCTTCGCTTTCGCCCATATCAGCCACTCGGTCGCCCGTATCTGCATCATTTTCACCCATATCATCCACGCGGTCGCCTGTATCTGCGTCGCTTTCGCCTGTATCGTCCTCACGCGGAGCAATATCCGCATCACTTTCGCCAGTACCCGCTGCAGCATCCCGGACAAATTCCGATGCCATCACAGCCAACCCCGGCCTAAACTCAATTTCGTCATTAGGGTCGGATAATATCAAGCCCAAAACGGGACGCAGCATTTCTCAGAGTTTCGACCAGTTCGATTTTTCGATCGACAAGAATCTGGCTGAAGAGCTGTCCCCCAATGGTCTTGAACTTTCGGATGTGAAGGGAATCAGCCAACCGCCACGCACCTCGTCTTCCAATTTTGAGCGCATCCCCTCCGGAACCATGCGCTCAATTGCAGCAGGCACATCAGCGGGCAGCCACGCGGTTCCCGGCAGAGTTTCTTCAGGCGGGTATCCCCCGATTAAATCTTCTTCCGACAACAACCGTCCAGTCCCAAACAGCAACCACTACCGGTCGGAATCCATTGCCGACGAACTGTTTTCAGAAAGCCAGATAGCCAAAAATGACGCGCCCAATGCAGTGCCGCACAACAACGGTCTTTTGCGCGGTGTCGACAATATTGACTACGATTTTAGCCGGCAAAATATCCGCAACATCCGCGAATCCCAAAACCAGTCCATCAATGGTCAGCCCCAGCAGGCATCCGATGAGCCGGCGAGCAGCATCTCGTCGTGGATATTCGACAACAAATACGAGATCGACATTTCATTGCCCAATCCGCAAAAGATGCAGCCTTGCAAAGTCCCAATGATGCAGCGGTTTGTGATTCCCTTAACCCCCGTCATTGTCGTGCTTGCACTGGCACTTGCCACAGGCTCCATCGTTCCAATAGCCGGCGCAGGTCTTTTGCTCATTGCCATTGTCTGCCTGATTATTGCCATGCCTGCGATGCGTTCCCCCGGTCAGGAAACGCCGCAATCCGCCCTGACCGCAGTCCTGAATGCACGCAATGGATCCTGTCTGGCAGCAGGTCTTTTGGTCACCGCCAGGCCGTCCTCCGACACCGATGATCCCAATCTGGCCGAGATATGGCGAGAGAATGCCCCAAGTCCAATGGTTGCACTCATCAACAGATTCCGCCCGGTTGAGACGCCAAAGACGCGAATTGTCAGTGGTTCGGATAGTCAGAATTCCCTCATACTGCTCTATTCCGATGAAACTCGGTACTATCTGGCACCAATGGTTCGGATTGGAAACAAGTGGTATATTGCGATTCCGGAGCCCAAAGCCCATAAATTGAACAGCGACGGGCAATGATGGGAATCAAATAGTCAGGCTCGCGACGACGCGGCGCATACCACCAGCACGCTGAAGACGTGCAATGTCACAGCTCGTGGTAAACGCAGCGTCACTAATGATTCAAACACTGCAAAAGCAGACCAAGCCAGGCTCTGGAACGCTCCAGACCGGACAGTTTTTCAGTTTTGGACGATAGGCACGAAGCCATATTCTGCGGCATCTCAATCCCGGATTCAGGCTGCACGACATCGGGATTCTGAGAAACCAGAGCCATCGCATGACCACCGGCAATTGCAAAGATATCGCGCCATTGCTGATCCATTGTCGTATCGGATGAGATGCGCCTGGAAAGCGCAGCGATTCCCGCCCAATCCTCGATCTGCAGCAAATCGCCATACCAGAGCATCAGTCTTTTTTTGCGTTCATCCATCGATTCTGTGCCCGAAACGATGGCATCCAGCCAGGCATCAATACCTGCGATCTGCTGTGCGTTCAGCTCTGATCTGAACTCATTTTCGTATGCCAGATAAAACCTGGCGACTTCATGGGGCACGAGCGCTGGTGCATACTGCCGAACAGCGGTCACGACATCCTTTCTGTTGCTTTTGCTCAAAAACCGGGCAGCTTCGGTCATCGTCTGATACATCAGCGCAGGCACTTTCAAGAGCATCACGCGCGTATAATATGAGAGCGTTTCCTGGCTCAGGCCTTCGCCTCGCGCAGCCCGCATCAATACTCCCAGCGAATAGAGCTGCGGATGCACAATGATTGAGCGTTTTTCGGTCACATCGCCAAAATAATAAACAGCCTTATCATAGCGCCCTTCACTCCATGCAGTCAGACCGGCCAAAAGCCTGCGATATATGATGGCCGTCTTGCTGATTTTATGCGTCCAGGACTGAAAAGCCTTATCCAGTTTTTTTCGTTTTTTGGGCGCAAAATTTTTCACAATCCATTCGTATTCGCTGCGATGTTCCTCCATCAGCCGACCGTAAACCTGCGCGAATGCAGCATCTGAATCCTGCCCGGCATGCAGGTAAAGCTCCAGTCGTCTGTAGAAGGACGCGCCCTTAAAGATCTGGCCTATCTGCCGTTCAAGCCGCGACAGTTCCATAAACCTGTGCTGTTCAAGCGCAACCAGCTCAATGGTCATCAGTCTGGACATCTGCACATCCAGCACGGGATCCATCCATCGCTCTGACCATTTGACCGACAAATCTTCGGTTTGAGACATCACCTTCAGATTGTCGAGAATCTGCCCCATGCCGGCAGTGATATCGTCATTGTCTTTTTCGCCAAGTCCCCACAGGGTCTGCGCCAAAACCGCATCCAGAGGAATAACCGGCAAAGGATAGTCTACCTGAATGGCGGTACAAACAGGCCTGGTTTCGTTCGGAACAGCGGCGATATCGGAATCATCGCTCTGTCTATCAAGACAATGCGCATCCCCTGAAACATCAACAGTTCCACCGTTCAAAAGGACTTCCGGTGAAAACTGCAGACGCACATTGCTGATTTCATTCGAAGCCGTGCACAACACGTCAAATCGCGCATTTGGCCAATGCAATCCCAGTGATCGATAAACCGAGTGCAGTTTTTTCACTGTCGTAAATGCGCCCGATAAGCTCGCCTGAGATATCAGTACAGGTAAAATACTCGCCCAAACCACGGTTTTATCATGCGCCGAAATGCTCTGATTGCCAGTATCGAAAAAAGTCTCAAGGATCTCATCGATATCGTTCCCAAAGGAACCATCTCTTCGATGCGCAAGCGCCTGATACATCGACACCATCTGCACCACGACACCGTCATTTGAATAAGCAAAGCCGCATTGGGTGTTGGTTTAACAGAAACAGACTTTTCCGAATCCAACACCTCAAATCCCAGTGAACGCAGGGTCGCTTCTGCAAGAGCAGGAACATTTGCCCTTCCTGCAGCCACAGCCGCATCGTCACAAACGTACGAGGATGCTTCCATATATCCTGCATCCGAAACCGAATCGCTGCCCGCCGTTATTGTTGGCATCTGCGCATCTGCATTATCCACGGCATCCGACGGTACTTCCGGTATCTGCGCAATCGGTGCCGAACCAGAATCTATCCGGTTATCAGCACTGGGCTCCTGGGCTTCACCCAATGATGTCCACAGCAAACAAGCAGCCGTACATGCAGCCAAACTGCATAGATAAGTTGTTTTTCGAAACCAGCGCATTTGTCTTCCATGACGCAAATCAATCAAAGGACAGCCAATACTGTCCCATTTGCTTAAAACACAGATCTGGAAAAAATCAAGAATTCAAATACCTTCTTTGTAAAACCAAAAAAAAATCAAAATGTGCGGCCAAAATTCATTCAATTGCCACATATTATGTGTCAGCAATTTCCCTTCATTCCAATCACGACACAGCCAAAGGAGAACGCACATGCGCACCAACACCATTCGTGTACCATCCGCAAGCACCGATTACGCATCGGATTTGTCCACACTAGCCAACCTCCGCGACGAAATTGCCTTCGCACGCACCATGCCTCCGATTCCACGTCAACTGCTTTTGCGCCAAACCTCGCACAGTACCAAACTCAACCTCTCCCCCTTTGAAATTCCAGCAAGAGACCAGGACGATACCGAGACCATCCCAGCCTGTATCGAGGACAATATGTCACGCTTCAATGCCAGCAAAGCCAGTGAAGAAGCGCACATGGCAGCATTTTCCCAATGCAGCCCCGGTTCACAGACCGCACGCCAACCGCAGCCCAATTCGACATCCATCAGCGAAATCCAACTGCCATGTCCACGCCCCATCACACGCCATATACGCAGGCAGTCGCGCATTTCCGGGTTGATTCAGCGTTCAAAGCTGGAATCGCAGAGTGGCTATCCCGCATCATCGAGAGTATATGAACCTCATACATATGCCAGCCACAACACGATCCTCACTGTACCCTCCGGCCCCGAAGATGCATCGATCGTCTGTACCCCCGTTGCACAAACGCACGTCAAACCGCGCATCACAGCTCCGCAGGATCCCCAGCCATCCATGCCATCGGGAACCATTATCGCCGGTAAATACGAGATCATTTCAGAAATTGCCCAGGGGGGCTATGGGACAGTCTACCGCGCCAAACAATTAGGACTGAATCGCATGGTTGCACTCAAACGCCTCCACTCAAACCACAGCGAATCCATTGCACAAAGGTTTCTGCTCGAAGCTGATATCATCAAAAAGCTCATACATCCCAATACAGTTCAGCTCATCGATGCCGGTTCTGACAACGACAATCTGTATATCGTCATGGAGTACATCGAAGGCAGCTCACTGCATGAAATGCTCAGATCCAGGCAGACTTTCGATATGATGCGTGCCATCCATATCACCTGTCAGATACTCAAAAGTATCAACGAAGCGCATCACTGCAATATCGTGCATCGGGATCTCAAACCCTCCAACATTCTCATCCGGAATGTGATCGGAGAGAACGATTTCGTGAAAGTACTGGACTTTGGAATCGCCAAGGCACGGTATAAGAATGCGCCACTGCTCACACAGGATGGAACAATCATGGGAACCCCACAGTACATTGCCCCGGAGCTGCTGTTTGGTGATTCCCCACAACCATCGGCCGATATCTATGGCATTGGTCTGATGCTTGCCGAAATGCTGACGGGGCATCCGGTAATGCCGTCCGATATTCAATCCATTGTTCGATTCGCAGCATCTCCGGAACCCGTACATATTCCAGCGAATCTGGCCGAGTCTGACCTCGGGCCAG
The DNA here is from genome assembly GCA_946415045.1 of uncultured Myxococcales bacterium. Taxonomy (GTDB): domain Bacteria; phylum Myxococcota_A; class Bradymonadia; order UBA4248; family UBA4248; genus UBA4248. Next base: position 173 of record CAMKRB010000055.1, on the reverse strand, counting down.
TTCTTGAACGGGCGCTGCAAAAAGTTCCCGAAAACCGCTATCAGACTGCCGAAGAAATGCTGCTGGATTTACAGGCAATCCAGCACAAACACCGTATGCAGCATCCAGCTCAGTCCTCCAATCCATCCCCGCAATCGCAATGGAAACGGTATTTCACAAATATATACCGATTC
>CAMKRB010000054.1 GCA_946415045.1 uncultured Myxococcales bacterium | reverse complement strand
AACCTCATCTCTTTGTAACAATTGCTAATTGCTAATTGCTTCCCCATTCTTTTTGAAGAGTTCGGCAATTGCTTCCTCGCATGTATTCATATATTCGATGAATGCTTCAACCAACCATCTTTCACTGCATATCATGATTTTATCGTCATTTTTGAACTCATGTATTGCATCCAGCATATTTTTGTATTGTTTGAGATTTTTATAGCTCTCAAGTATATAATTGGCAGCATAAATAGTGACCTCACATTCGCCGGTATTTTTACTGTCGGTCTCTTTTTCTATTACTATTTTAAAAGCAGATATCGCATTGTCGAATTGATTATGTTCAAAATATATCCGTCCCGTCTTGTATATTGCGTTGTAAGCAAATGTTATCTGATTTGAATTATACTGTTGCACGATATTGAAATATCGTTTGGCTGCATCTATAAACTTTACACGGCATTCAGCAATTGGAAATTCCGGATAGACTTGTTCTTCGCCTTCTTTAGCCTCCGGTGTTTGGGGAATCCCTGGACATGTTTCTGCATTATCCATGAGGGCATTGTAAACAAGCATGGAACTATGGGCGGCATCGACGATTTGGGAAGGTTCAAGTGTATCGGTGCATTTGTCAACGATGCGATCAAACTCCTGACCGGCTTTTTGATAGTGTGATGTTGCTGAGTCGTCACCGACAATGTCGGACTCTCCCCAATATTCCAGATCTGCATGCATGTATAAAGTGTCGCATGTGTTATCGGAATCCGGGAAGTATTCTATGAGTAAGCCATAAAGATTATGGGCTGTGGAACCATAAGCATGATTTCCATATTGATTATAGATGATATGATAAACTTTTGCTTCCTGAGATAAGTGGGCTTCGAGCTGTTTCTGTGTTTCTGCAATGGCCTCGGGGGTTGCGCCATCAAATTTTTCGTCGCGCGCCTGCACCAATCGTTGCAGAGTTTGCTTTGCTTCATCGACGATAAGCCAGGGGTCACTCAGAGCTTCGGCATTGTTCAGGATACTTTGCTGCCACGAAACGCTCCTGAAGTCGTTTGGATGCATTGCAATCAACTGCCTGTATACCTCTGTGGATGCTTCGTAATCACCGTCGTTTTCATACGATTTTGCCTGTTGTTCCAATGCAATCGTTTGTGAATCACTTTTCATCCCTGCAGTCTGGGTCGTTGCACATCCAGCCATTGTGAACGCTGATAACAGTAAGAAATGCATCTTATTCGGATTCATTGGTGTTCTCCTGCTTATCCCTTTGTTGTGATTTGTATATTGTGTCTCGGTATTTACTTCATGCGTATCACGGCGATCTGATCAATCGGGATATTATTGATATCTCCAGGTTCTTCATCCCCTGTATCATCAATGCCTGTGGCTTTATATGGATGAATCGACTGAAGCGGTTTTACAATGATTTCCTGTGTCTGGTTTGGGCGTCCCCAGTTTCTGTAGATGATTGCACGAATGGTTGCTTTGCCGAGGATGTTCTGGCCGTTTAAGTACGCAGGTCGATAGATGGAAACTTTATATTCACCTTTTTCTGATTGCTTGATTAGATATTGTTTGCCGTCCAGTAGGCCGCCTTTGAGCGAATGATCGTGAAGATCCTTGAGTTTTTCGGTCGTTGGCTCGGTGATCATAAGGCGTTCCAGGATGTCTTCATAGAAGTTGTCGTCTCCATCCCACTCCAAAACAATGCGTAGATCGGTATCGAATGTCTTGTCGTAGGCGTCGGTGATCTTTGGAATGACTGGCTTATTCTCTTTCCATTTTTGTGCATTTACCCAAATTGCCAGTGATTGAAACGCCTCAAGTGCATCCAGTCCTGTTTCAATACTATTTCGGTTATCGAATGCAATCTGGTGGTACAGGTCAAGTGCATGCTGCGCATCGTTAGGATTGATGTCTTTTCTTGCACGCATATCATAGACTCTGGCGACTTCGAATATCGCTCGATCTTCTTTGGGCATGATTACCTGTATGGCATTCAGTGCTTCGTCCAGTTCATCTGCATTCGTCAGTCGCCGGATATAGGTTTTCATTATCAATTCATCATCTTTCCAGTATTCCAGCAGATTTGTCAGAACGCGCAGACCATAGGCATTCATCTTTTGGCTAAAGAAATAATCTGCGATCTCAAAATAGAATGCACTGCTGTTGGCATATTTGGATTTCCAGCTCAAATATTCTGTATATAGTGCATCCGCATTTGCACCTTTGCTGCGCAATTCTTTTAGCGCTTTCAAACAGGGTGACGCTGGATCCCAGTCCTGTATGTATATCGAAATGTCTTTGAACGTACTATCGGTCTTGCTATATTTTCGGCCTGGTGAGCCGATATATAGTTCTGATGGCGTTTTAAATCTTGATGGAGGCTCAGGTTTATAAACACCCGGCCCATAGAGCACACGCCCAGTATCCCGCTCAAGTGTCTTATAGCTATGGATGAGTTCATCACAAGTCCAATTCTTTGGCGGTTTGAATGGTACGGTATAGTGTTCGCCAAATTCACTCGAAATAGTGAGTGTGCATTGTTTCTTGTTTTTGGGGGGACACTCACAGGATTTCTTTACGTCTTTCGGAATCGGATCACTCCACCAGTTCGCTCTCTCTGTCCAGGCTTCGTACAATTTAAGGTCGAATTCTTGTTCGCTGCCTTCTGCGATTCTTGCATATCTAGTTTTGCGTTTCGCTTTTTTTTGCTTCGCTTCTTTGTACAACAGAACCATTTGGGTGACCGGACTGGCAACGCCATATTTTTTGCCGATGTCTATCAGTTCTGCTTCATTCTTTTTACTGTTGCCGGATAATTCGCCAACGCGCAGTGCAGCCCAGGATTTGGCAATAACATTTCCCGCCTTAAGCATATTGCTTTCAGACAGTTTAAAACGGTATTCTGTGCCATCCGAAAGCGTTATCACGACGTTATCGGTTGTATTATTGCATTTTCCGATAACGGTAATCCAACCTTCTGCCGGTTTTCTCAACCCCTGTACTTTTGAGATATGATTGCCGGTGACATCGAATACTTTAGGCTTTGGTGAACGGATATCGTCTATCGCTTCTTTGGCAGATAATTGATTTAAATCGACGATATGGCCATGAGTGGCCTGCCAGAGCGAATTTATATTGTAGAATTTTCCCGAAAGAATGGCGGCTGATTGTTTGCCAAATTCGGGCAGATCGTGATGATAGTCTTCCAGACCGTCTGTAAAAATGAGCGTTGTCCCCTTAAACTCAGTCTGTGCGATGGTTTTGAGCACATCGTAGTTAGTGCTGCCGTCGTAGGGAATCTTTTCGATATATTGAACAAGTGCATCCAGTGAGTTAAACTGCTGCGCAGATTCAAGCTGATTGCGGAAAATGTGTAGTTCGTAGGATGCGTCTGGCTGCAGTTGTTTTAATACTTCCAGTGATTTATGGATATCTTCGGCAAACCTGCTTCCAGAGGCGTCCCAGATAATCCTTACCCGAGATAGATCCCGCGTTGTTTCCGCCGCTTTATCTAATCTCAAACTTGCCATGAAAAAGCGTTCTTCGGGATTATTGCTGTCTGTTTCGGTAAACTGAATGATGTTGTCCGGCAATGAAGGAATGGATAGAATTAAATCCTGGTCGGGGGTGATATGTTTGTCGGCCCATTCTAGCTTCCAGGTGTTATCTTCTTTTGTAATTATATTGCCGAAATTCGTATTCAGCGATGGTTTTTCGATGCCCGGAATGTTGACTGATATACTTACCTTTCTTGATCGCAGCGCTTGTTTTTGTACTGGCAGCACCACCGACGCTGTGCCGTCTGCGGCAATTTGCAATGGCATCGTATAGGTGATGCGTGCTTTACGATAGCCTCGTGGCAGAATGACATCGATATCCGATTTGAAGACATTGGGCTTGTTCTGATCAGGTTCGTCATAGAACTTTTTGCCGCTTTGATTCATCTTAATGCCGCTCACGACTTCGGCTTCTATCATCTGGTGGCGGATGTCGGGCGTTGTGATATCGATGGCATAGCCCGTAATTACTGCATTGTCTGGGAGTGTCAGTTCAAGTTTTCCGCCGTAAGGCAGATCACCGGGGTTGCGAACCGTGACTTCGGTTTCGATCTGAACCTGAGTGCCAACAACATTTGCAGCGACGTTGTATGACTCGATATAAGGCGCTTCGGATTCTTTGTTCGTTTCGCCTTGGGGAATAAAGCGAGCAGCGGTTGCATCAGGCGTTTGCTGTACATTCTGCGATGGATTTTCGACTGGCACGTTATTGTCCGCATACACGATTTGTGGGGAAACGGCTGGCATCAGTGCGGTTATCATGGCAGCAATACGCTTACACAATGTATAGAAAGCCATGTTCGCTGATTTCATACTCACCTCATACTGTCTTTTGCTAATGTCTCTTATGTGTCACAATTCAGCTTCAGGCTGTATACAATCCATGATACAGCCTGATGTCTGCGCCTGATGTCAGTACGCAGTTTATGCATGGTTATGTATAAATCGCATTTTCGCGGCGCGGCGGATTCCATACATACGGACAGTGTTTTTAGTCTGTGATTGTTGCTTTGTTACAGGCCGATTTGTCGTCTGAAACATCTATGATGGTGCCAAGCATACCAGTGGATGTTCCCCGAATTGTATAGATCGAGTCGCATTCGGAATTCAGGCTTGCGGATGCACTGGCTGCAAACTTGGATGCATTGGAACCGCCGTCGTTGCTTGCGTAATCGTAATGATAATAGAATGGTGAGACTATAGTAAAACGCAGGGATTTCCAGGGGTCTGAACGTAATGCTTCAGAATATGCATTGGGATCGTTTTTAATGCCGATAGTTGCAGCAGACGCAGGTTTTCCAATGGGGTTTTGACCGGATTTACAGCCTGTAATCGTTATCCCGTTGTCACCGTAAGCGGATCCGCAGTTTGGGTAGACATTGTTGTAGACATGCAATCCTTCCGCATCGCCGACATGCTCTGCTTCATAAAAGGCCAGGGCACCATCCGAAATGTCTCGCAGATTCATCTTGGCTTCGGATGTTTTCGAATCATTGATGTATTGCACAAATCCTGGAATAGCGAGTGCGGCGATCGGTCCATATACCAATGATATCACCATCAGGTCTATTATTGCAAAACCTTTTCTTTTATTCATTTTCTCCTCGTTAATGATTCTCTTGCAAACTCACCATGGGTTTGCTGTGCACATAAACGAGGCAATAATAATCTATACTGTCCGATTGAGCAAGGCTTATTTGCATTCCGGCAGCTTTATCGCTTCGTCTGAATATTCACTTTCTCTCACATACCCCAGCTTTCGGAATTCTGCGTCCGATTTGTTGAACAGTCTGTCGTCAATTTTGGTGTAGCGCTTTTTACCTCGCACGACCTCGACTTCGTCCGAGGTGACATCGACATTGTAACATCGGCCATTGAGCACTACCAGGTTCCAGGCATGGGGCTCGGCATCACCATCTGCTATCATCTGACCGGTAACTACATAGCTTGGAATGTTCAGCTGGTCGAGCAGATATTTGTATGCACGCGCAATCCCGGCACAAACCGCCTCTTTGGATACAAGCGCGCCGTATGTATTCTGATCGTATGTGCTGCGAATATACTTTATATTCTTTAAGAGATAGTCGTGAATATACTTTTCCTGCGCTTCGGGCGTATTGTATTTTTTAGCACCTTTAAGTATTGGGGCTGCGGCTGCTTCAATGGATTTGATCGCTTGTGATGGATCCTGCGCAAGATCGTTGTATAGAATCTGAACGTCGGTTTCGGTTATCTGATTGTTGACTAATGTGATTCCTTTCCCATAACCTTCCTTCATCCATACAAGTTCCGGATGATCGTTGATTACCGCACGGACAATGCGCGAAATAATTGTACTGTCGAGATCTCCGGCTACTGTGAACTTGGGCTGCAATCCGGTTGCGGCCTGATACAGCGAGTGATAGAGGGATTTCTCGTAATCCGTGAGAAGCGCATAATAGGTTGCCGTGTTGATATTTTGCGTGGGTACTGCAGGTGCAGATGTTGCCGGTCTTGTTGCATTTGGAACCACACTTGGCTCGGTATCGGGTACCCTGTATGAAATCTGCGATCGGCTGCCGGAGGGATAGGCTGGCTGTGCGTTTGCCGGTACCGCATTCGGAACTGGCTGGGGTGCGCGATATACGGGACGATTGTTCGGGGCTGATGGCACATCGCTGTATGTATAGGTTGAATCCGAATTCTGTGTCGTCGTCGTGATGGTGTAGGTCGTCTCGGTACGTACCTCTGTGCCGTTTTCGGTGACACGATACGATGTTTGCGTCGTCGTTTTCTGAATAAATGCACCGGCCTCGTCCACCTTCTGTTCGGCTTGTCGCATCAGTTCATTGAAATCTGCATCCATCTGTGCGAATGGATCGCTGCTCTGTGCATTGGCAAACGGCGCATACCCTATGGTGCTGATAAACAAAAATGATAATAGAATCCGTGATCTCATAATGATAGCTCCATTCTGGTGCAGACAGGAGTGACTGCACGAATACACCTGTAACTGCGAATTCTGTGCCAGATGACGGGGCGTGCCACGTATGATCTGAATGACCGCCAGAGTCCTGCGCGGACGGCATCATTTAACCGTGGGTGAAACCCACGATATAAAAAACATGCCGCGTATGCCCCGCAAGGGCATAGCGGCATGCGGCATGCGTATCGGGCGGCAGCACGATAGCATGCCCCCCAAAAAAAACATCAGGTTTTGGAAAGCGCTTCAATTTTGGTGCGGTTGGCGTCGAACCACTGCATCGTTCGGGATGCAACGCTCATCAGACTGCGGCAGTCACTTTGGTGTGTCGTATAGGCTTCGTAACTCTTTTTGGATTTGAGTATGACGAAGATGGAGTTGCCGTCGTCGGTTTTGACATCGAGGTCGAAGCGCGTTTCGCTGTCAAATTCGTCGAGTGCGTCGAAATCGTCGGGATCGATTTTGCTGCGTTCGGATTTGTCGCCGGCGATGTCGCTGAGGGCTTGCTGAATGCTGGCATCCTGTGCAAGTGCGGTGCCTTTGAAGACGAACACGAGGTAGTGATAGGGATAGCTGGAATACCGGACTTTGTTGACTGTCATGGCGACCATCGAGCACAGCAGGCCGGGGATGCGGTTTTTGGAGACGATATTGAAACGGATGTCGCGCAGGCTGATGTCATCGTTGTCGTTGCGCATAAAAGCCTGTGGCTGAAGCTGGAACAGATCGTCGTTTGGCGCGGTTTCGAAGATGGATTCTGCGCCTTCGGCGTTTGCGTTGAATTTGGGCGGAAGCTTGACGTCGCTTAGATCATTGCCACCGTTATACAGGTTCGCAACGAGCTTGAGAACGAAATAGGAATCGAAAGCAATGGCTGCGCCCTGGAATGCACCGTCGCCGACGAGTGCGATGCCAACCATGATAGCCAATCCAGCCCAGATGATGCGGGACAGCGACCAGGAACCGCAGAAATAGCTGATGAATCCGCTGCCTGATTTGCTGCACGTATGGACGCTCTGAACATACGCCTCCAGCTGTTCGCGTGATACATTGCACCACTTCTCGCTGTAGTTGGGATCGTCCTTGCGCTCTTTGAGGTTTTTGTAGGATTTTTTTTGTTTTTTTGGCTTTTTTCTGCCGTATTGGCCGTAGGGTGCGAACGCGATGAGCAGCGATCCGATTACCCACGCGATCTCATTGGATGTGAGAAACTGCAGGATGAGGCCGATGATCAAAAAAGCGCATCCAATATAAGCCTGTTTGTTGTCTAGGATATTCATACAGCGTCTCCTGTGGTTGAGGTCGGGGAATCCTGTCGCCATGCGTGTCGTTCGAGTTCATCGTACCCGGCATATTGCCAGTACAGCGGGCATGCGCCCTGGCAGGCGACGAACGCGTGGCACTGCTGGCAGACCGGATGCGCGAAACATTTATTTTTGATGGCTTTGGCGCGTTCGTTGAACCAGACGTTCTGAAAACCGTCGGTGAGCAGGTTTCCGACGGGTTCGTCCCACGAAGAACAGGGCAGGACGTTGCCTTCGGGATCGACCGAAATCAGGCCGTCGCAGGCTGCACATGACTTGTTGCCCAGGCCTTTTGCAAGCGGATTGTAGATGCACATGGGCAGCGGCGAATACCACAAAAAGTCGATGTCGGCTTTGAAAGCGGCCTTTCGGATTTTGTCGACGGTTTTGCCGATGCTTTCATAGGACACGAAGAGCGCATCCGCCTGGGGACTGCGTTTGGTTGGGATGAACAGATTGATCGACATGCGCACGCAGCCCAGTTTTTTGGACAGTTCCGGGAGCCGTTCGAGCGAGTCGATATTCATCGTCGTCGAGGTCGTGTTGGTTTGTACGGCGATGCCGGCTTCGCGCAGATTGTTGATGCCGTCGATCGTCTGCTGCCATGAGCCCTTGCGGCCGCAAAGTGCATCGTGAATTTCTTCATCAGGTGATTCAAGGCTTATCTGGGCTGTGCGCAGACCCGCTTCGTACAATGATTTGGCGCGTTCCGGTGTCGCCAGCGTCCCGTTTGTCACCAGATTGATCTTTAAATCTTTCGAAACCGCATATCGCATCAGTCTTTCCAGATCTTTTCGCATCAGCGGTTCGCCGCCGGTAAACGAGAAAAACGGGATTTTCGCTTCGGATTTGAAGATGTCGATGATGCGTTCGATCTTTTCGGGTTCGATATCGGGGGAATCCAGGCGGCCGCAGGCGCCGTCGCAGCCGGCATAACAAAACCGGCATCGGTTGTTGCAGCGGTAGGTCACCGCGATCTCGCCCAAAATCGGCAGTTTCGTATAGTCAAAGGTGAACGGGATGCGTTTGGCGTGATGCGTTTGATTGGCCAGTGCGCGCGCGATGTTCTGGAAAAAGCTGTCGACCTGAAGCTGGCGTTCCTCGCTGTCAAGCCCCGGAAAATCGTGGATGGAGTTGCCCGCCTGCAGCCATTTGATGATCCTGGCCGCCGTCGGATTCAGGTGATAGACGCGGTTGGGCGGCAGTATAAAAACGCCGTCTTCGTCGCGAAGCATAAAGAGATCGCCCGACCGTTTCCAAAGTGCATCGACCCAGTCGAGCGAAAAACCCTCGGGAACCTTGGTCATTCTGCACCTCCCGAAACGCATGCGCTATGGCAGGCGTCGTGGCAGGCGCTGTGACATGCGCTGTGGCAGGCGCTGTGGCACGCATCGTGACATGCGCTGTGGCAGGCGCTGTGACAGACGCCGCTGAGATCGGGCTGTGTAAAGCATCCCGAAAAACACGACGCCGACTTGAGAAAATCGACATAACCGATATCGAATTTTTCGGGCAGACCGTGGTTGTAATGCACGCGGTTGAGATAATAATCGTTGTAGTGCCGCCAGTAATAGCGGTTGCGCCAGTAGTAACTGCGGTCGTATTCCGACAGCGACGCGGCCTCGGTCTGGAACTGCGATTCGTCGAAGGTCGGCGCATATTCCTTGAACCTGAGCTTTTCCCTGTCGGTTTCTTCGGGATTCTCGTACAGCAGACCCATATAGTATTTGCGCGTCGCATCCAGGTCGCAGCTCCAGGTTTTTTCCTGCATTTCGCTCAACACGCCCTCGAGGAATGATGAGAGTTTGTCGGGGTCGATATGACCGGTTTCGTCGAAGATTTCGATGAACTTGCTCTCCATTTCGTCCATCGGCGCGCTCAGCGGAAATGCGGTGATTGGCTCGAGCGATTTGAGCACCAGTTTGTTCTGTTCGGCCATGGCCTGAACCATGATGCCGACGACCTGCGAAATCTCCATACCCACGAGCAGACCGACTTCGATCGGATGCAAATCGGTTGCAATCTTGCCTTCTTCCTGGAACGAACCGACCTGAAGTTCCGGTGCTTCCCAGATTTCCTTTGCGATGTCCTTGCAGTCCGAGGTTGCCGCCATGCTCTCTTTCCGGCGTTTGCGGCCGCGCTTAATCGCCGCAGCACCCGCAGCACCGCTCAAAAGCAGCACGCCGACGCCAAGCCCCGTCGAATCGAGCGGTTTGTCCGAAAAATCGCCGCTCTTCATCTGGCCCTTTGCCGCCTCATCCAGCTTGACTGCATCCGGCCTGATATAGAACTGGATGCGCTGCGAGGCCATCGGCTCGACGTTTTCCTGGAACACATGCATCGTGAGCAGATACTGGTTGTTTCCAACATCCGTGCCGATGTAGTCGATCTTGTTGTTCTCGTTCAGTTTCTTTTCGGTCAGAATCAGCGCATTGCTGTTGCCCGAACTCCAGCCGTCAGTTCGGCTGTATCCGGCGATCTTTTTAAACTCTTCGTCGCTGATTTCCTTGCCGTTCACGGGAACCGGCAGAACGATCTTCACATCGCGGTATTTCAGATCCGAATCCCATTGCACCGGCGCCCAGTCGAAATAATACAGCTGTCCCTGCGCATCACTCTCGGTCTTGCCAAAATGCCCGGTCGAAATGATGTTGCCCACATACGAAAACGTCCAGTATGAAGTGCCTTCGGGCACCTTGGGGTCGGCGATCAGTTTCCAGTGCGACGCATCCAGTTCCTGTACCTTGAGCGGTGTGCGCGTTCCCGACGCCAGGTCCACAAACGCATCCCCAAACGATTCGGGGGAAATCGCCGGATTTTCAAATTTGAACGCCGTCATCGGGCCCTGCTTCACGTTCCATGCGACCCGGTCGATCACCGTCGTGCGTCCGCTCGACTCGACAACCACGGTCACTTCCACGGCCTCGATATCCGCATCCACTGCCAGCGCTGTGCCACCCGTGCCAATCAGCGTAAGGCCCGTTACCGCAGCACACAAAAAACTCTGATATTTCGACATTTTTTATTACTCCGTCCTGTGTTTTGAAGACTTGGCGCTTCCTGCTTATCATACGAAAGCGGCTTGATTTAAGCAACTGTTCAATGAGATGCCAACCTGCTATGATGCGCTCGGGCTACGATTGGCTTGAGCATACGTCGGGTATGTTTTTTGGTGTGGGGGAAGTCTCCCCCTACGCGTCTATTGGCGCGGCATGCGCCGCACCAATACGCCGCTACCCCCTCTGATTTCCCCGGGTTTTGGGGCTCTTTACAAATCATCCAGGCAAAACGATGTCGAATGTGATTCAGGTATTACCGCAGGCTTTGTGTGACCAGATAGCGGCCGGTGAAGTGCTCGAGCGCGCGGCCAGCGCTGTAAAGGAACTCGTCGAAAATTCGCTGGATGCCGGTGCGACCTCGATCGAAATCGAGCTCGATGAGGGCGGACGAAAGCGGCTTTCGGTCTGTGACAACGGCTGCGGCATGAGCCCCGAAGATGCCAAACTCTCGATTCTGCGCCACGCCACTTCCAAAATTCGCACAACCGCCGACCTCGCTTCGATTTCGACCATGGGATTCCGCGGTGAGGCGCTTGCTTCGATGGCTTCTGTCGCAAAATTGTCTATAACGACCCAGCCCCCCGATGCCGATATCGGCACCTATTTGCATGTCGAGGGTGCCAATCTGATGGATTTCCGCGAAACTGCAGCCCCCTCCGGCACGCAGATCGTACTCGAGGATTTGTTCTTCAATACCCCGGCTCGCCTCAAGTTCTTGAAGACGGCGGCAACCGAACTGCGCCGCGTCTATGAGGTCGTCGAGCAGTTTGCGCTGGCTTGTCACGAAGTGCGCTGGAAACTCACGTTTGATGGCCGCGTCAAATGCGATTTTCCACCGCATCGCACACTCCGTGACAGGGCTTTGGCCGTATTCGGCCGCGCCATGAGCGATCATCTGTATCCCATCGAACCGGCCATTCTAGGGGATGTTTCGGTCGAAGGCCTGTTCTGTGATCCGGTTTACGGACAGTCGGCAAGCGGCCGCATCTATACCTATGTAAACCGCAGAATTGTTAAGGATAAGACAATTCAATCGGCCATCAACCAGGCGTACAAAGAGTTTTTGCATGGCCGGCAGCCTTGTGTCGTGCTGTTTATTACGATTCCGCTCGATCAGGTCGATGTGAATGTGCATCCGACCAAACACGAAATTCGCTTCGAAACACCGGACAACGTTTTTCGTGCGGTTTACCGCGCGCTTCGTCAGTCACTTGAAAAAACGCCGTGGATTAAGAGCGAATCGGGATCATCGGCCGAAGCCGTGCAGCAGGCACATTATTTCGAAATGCTGCCGGATTCGGCGTTTCGCGCGCCCGAAGATGTGATGCACCGAAATCTGGGGCTGCCGCCGCAGTATCCTGGCGATGCACAGACTGAACCACGGCCGTCGGCGTTTTCGCCTGCGTCTGAATCGGTGAAAAACGATGTTTCGCGCGATTTGGATGGGTTCGAACAGCCCGTTGCATGGCCGGATATGCGCCAGTCCAACATTTCGCAAGACGCGGACGAATCACGCGAAACACCGCAGATTTCCTATCCGTTCCGTCTGGAAGGCGGTCAGTGTGATATTCAGTCCGAAGCATCGCAGGGAACACTGCCGCTTGGGCAGAGCGAATCCAAAGGCTATTTCTCAAGCCTGAAATATATCGGACAGCATGCGCTCACCTATCTGATTTGTGCCGACGGTGACAATCTGGTCATCGTCGATCAGCATGCGGCCCACGAACGCATCAATTTCGAGCGTTTGAAACAGGTCGCAGACGATGTGCTGCCGGCTGTTTCGCAGGGGCTGCTGTTTCCGATACTGCTGCGGCTCGATACCAGGCTTGAAGATACACTCAACGAATACATGGCATTTTTTGAAAAACTGGGTTTCCAGCTGGACAATCTGGGCGGCCATTCGTATGCGCTGCGTGCGGTTCCCGAGGCACTGTCGGAATACGATTACGACGGGATTTTGCGGGCTGCACTCACCGATCTGGCCGACAGCGGGCGGACGCATCAGTTCGACGAAATCCGTGACGATATCATGGCGACGATGGCATGCCACAAGTCGATTCGCGCGGGTCAGAAACTGAGCCCGGCAGAAGTGATGGAGCTGTTCCGTCTGATGGACGAAACCGGCTTTAGATCGAACTGTCCCCACGGCAGACCCGTGCATTTCGTTTTGCCGCTTTCCGAACTCGAAAAACGCTTTTTGCGCATTGCCGGCAATGATTTGCGTGCCGTGGTGCCGAAATCGTAGTGCCTTTTATTTCCCCTTAATCCTGAGCGTATATTTGTAGGTCGGCCCATTGGAATCGATGATCAGACCATAATTACCCGCGTTCAGTTCGACGGTCAGTGTCATATTCTGGGTATCGGAGAAATCGCCATCGATGCATTTGATGGTCTGCATTTCGTTCGTTTTGACGTTGGCGTCTTTGCAGCTGTTTATATACATTCCAACGGCACCCGACTGATCTTCGGATTCGATTTCGAGCGTTGCGGTGACTTCGGCCTTTTTTTCGAGGTGGAATATGTAGGCTTTTTCTTTGCCGCCGTTGCCGAGTTTGGTGCATCCCTTGCCATAGTCAACGCCGGACCAGTTGAGAATAGACAGGCCGTCGTCATTGGTATCGTCTTCGAATACCTGTTCGTCCGATGTGACCTGAATGTATTTGGCAGCGCTGTTGTAGTCGGCGCAAATCCACCCGGGGCTGCGGGTCATTTTTGCTGTAAACTGGAACGATTTGCCGCTGGTGGACATCGGTCCGATAAAGAAATAGTGCGATCCTTTGTTCAGCAGATAGGAATTGATGGACTGAAGCGAACCATCGGCGAGCATGCAGCTGTTGGACAAGGGCGTAAAACCGTCGCATTCCGAGGCTTCAAAAAAGCCCCAGTCTGCATCATCAGAAGTGAGTGTGATTTCGTACAGTCCGATTTCTGGGGCTTTGACTTCGAGCACCGAAAGACATTTGGACAGTGAGGATGTGCCGTCGCCGCAGCTGTTGGCGTATACGCTGCATTTCGAGGTCGATTCCTGAACGCTTTTGTCGAGCTCCAGCTT
>CAMKRB010000053.1 GCA_946415045.1 uncultured Myxococcales bacterium | reverse complement strand
TCAACCACGGAATTCATCTATCTTGATAAACAAACGCGCACTGTCATCCAGTTCAACCCCTTCACAAATCAACGCACCATTCTCTTTGAACTCGCCAAATACGAAGACGCCCTCAATCCTGCACTCGCATTTCGGGGAAGCTGGGGATCCGCTCTTATCAAACTGGGACACGGATGGTTTCTCGTCGCAGCACAGCACCGCGCGCTGATTGCCTTCAATATCGACACCCAACATGTTCAAATTGTTGGATCTTTTCTGTCGCAGCAAGATCTGCTCTACCCCGCCGAAGGCCTCACGCTTTCTCAGGTCGATTTCTCCAAGTTGGCAGGAATTGGTCTTGGGGCATCGGGACTTTATGTCGCTTTTGGCCAACAGATTTTCCAGATTCCCGGCACACCAAATGACGGCCTCGAATCATTTCTCAGCAAGCCACTGGTTCATATCGCCGGCACACCTCCGGACAGCGACGATTTCGATGATGCATCACACGATGCGCTTCGCACCAGGTTATCCCTTGGACTGTTCACTGAAATCACTGAGTTCGATCACAGATTGTTTTTTTGGGATTCGAGCATTCTGCGCATCATCTATAAGGGACAAATCGCCAAGATCACGGGCGATGGCTATATGTCCCCCACAACTTCGCTCGTAGATTTCTATGCGTACGGATTTTCGGATTTCATTCGCCTCATCGTCAACAATGGTGAACTCTGGACGCCCTATTTGCTAGGCAATACCGGCATTCTGAAAGTTCAGATAGATGCCCTGTCAATGAACAACGACCAGCCCCAGGGCATCGTGTCGCTCTCATATCCGCAGGTCGGCGCCATTTCTGCCTGGGCGCGCTTTAATAATCAGCTGCTAACAGCCGATGCAGAAACCGGCGAGTTTTATCTGATGGATCC
Source organism: uncultured Myxococcales bacterium (assembly GCA_946415045.1). Classification (GTDB taxonomy): domain Bacteria; phylum Myxococcota_A; class Bradymonadia; order UBA4248; family UBA4248; genus UBA4248. Next base: position 13,115 of record CAMKRB010000053.1, on the reverse strand, counting down.
GGATTCCCTGCAAATCAAGCAGCATATTGCGCATGATAACAACGATCGCAACGACTTGATCGGTCTAATGACAATCGCACCAATGCTGGGCTACTCACGCTATCTGGTCTATTCGCCGACCACACAGCTGCTCAGCATGTTCAATCCTCAGACTCAATTGAACCTGCCAATCTGGCGCGGCAACATCGATCACATGATCACCGACGCAGACCGGCGTATTTGGTTCTCAAACGGACCACAGTTCTATTTCATGTCGATCGACCAGGACAATCAGTTGTCCTACAAATTTGCGTCACGCTTTTTCATGCCCCCCCAATCCATGGGCATGCCGTGTTCGCACGCAAGATTCAGGCTTTCCGAAGCACCGATGATTCGCGCAAACAACCGGGAACTGCTCGTCTTTGCGCAGAATTCAACCATCATTGCTCGATACAGATTCAGCGATGATGTCGTCGAATCGCTGCATGAACGCGGATGGACCGCCCCCACAACCGAAGAAGATTTCGACAACAGTTCGCTCCAAACGGGCAGTATCCAGATGTGGCGCGCAAATGATCAGTTCGAGGTCATGATACTCCAGAGCAAAGCCAGGCAATATCTGGCCATCGCAAACCTGATGTCGTTCAGACAGCAGTTTGCCAATACGACGATTAGCCGCGACAGCGCGCGCATCATCAGTGGCAACGGCAAACAGCCCATTGGTGAGAATATCCCCGCAGCCGATGCATACCTCGACCAGGTCACGGCGCTCGATATTGATTCATCCGGCAATATCGTCATTTCGAGCGCCAACGGTTTGTATACAATCGACGAGAACGGCATATATCAAAAATACACATTCGGTGCGCTCCCAAACCATGTCACAGTCAACGATTTGCATATACTTGGCAAAACCGATTCAACGATTATCCATGCCAAAACAACACATATCTGGGCAATATGCAATCCTCTTCGGAATGTGTTCAGACAGACATTTCCATAATCGATGCATGTGATGACCAACGCGCCGTATATATTGCCCAAAACCAGATGTGTTATGCGCAAATATCGCAATCCCCGCAGGCTCCGGTATGTGTCACATTGCCGGATGATATCCAAATCCGCGATCTGTCTTGTTACGACAAACTGGCCTATGTTTCAGCACAGGATGAGGCCGGATACAGTATTTATCAAATCGATCTCAACAGACAGCCTGTGCTTTCCTATCTCATGGGCAAAGGTCCGGGATTGCCGGACAGCGATGAACTTGGCAATCTCAAGCTTGGAATGAATCCCGGCGGCATTCAGCTCGATCAGAATGACGGCATCTATTTCTGGATGAAAGATACATGTACCATCTGGAAAATCGTCGTTCCCGCCGGTGAAGAAATATCGGATAAAACCATCGCAACCAGAATGGTCACAGACAACATGCTGTGCGATGCAGATGTATTTGCAGTGAAATCAGATGGGGCCATTGCGATTGCGCGCGGCAACAAACTGTACAAATGGACTGCGCAGGGATTTGAGGAGATTGCGTCCTACCCCAATCCGCCTGTTGAACTCATTGGCATGGGCAACGCATTTGTACTGATGACAACCGGAGGCCTGTATTCGTTTGAAGATGATTTGATTCGCCACATGCAGTCGCCCGTGGATATTGACCATACGAGCATTGATTTTGGCAAACGGAGTCCCGGTCATCCGCGCATGGCGCAGTCTGGCAATGAAAACGCGGTGCTTGTGCCGGTTTTCTATAAAAATAGAATTGTCAAACTATCGCTTTCGCAGCGGCGTTGATACATCCAAATGCGCGCAGCGCACGGCTGGCGTATTGCGCGCAGCAGCAATAGCCAGCCGCCGGACGCCGCATTGCGACAGCAAAAGGCGGCCACCCAAAGCGCCGTGCATCGCAGGCGCGACAATACAAAAAAAGCCCCGGCAAATACCGGGGCTTCATTGTATTACATCGCTCGAATACTAGCCTTCGAGGTGCTCGGTGAAGGTTTTGGAAACATAGTATGCGAGTACCTTGCGCAGAATGTTCGACGATTCCATGGCTTTATTGATATCCTCGACAGTCTTGACGCTGCGCTGTTCGATGATGTTGGCATCGATGCGGGATTCGGCGCGCCAGACGGTGCGCATGTCAGCGATTGCGTAGCTGCCCAGAATATCGGTTGAATCGAGCATATCCTGCGTGAAGGTTTCGGCACATTTGACGAGCGCTTCCTTCGTGCACGAGCTGGTGAGCTGTGCTGCAAGGTTCTGAAGTTCGGCGGCGCTCATCTTCGATTTGATCTTCGATACGAGCGCAGCGGTTTCGGGAGTTTCGTCGGCAAGGCCGGTCGCTGCGAGTACGGCTTTCGGCAGAATGTACCGCATGTTTTCCGGAGTTGAAGCCATAATGCGGATATCCGGATGTGCCATGGCAACGCCCTTGGCAAGCCAGAACTGCAACTCGTTGCCAGCGGCTTTCTGGAAGATTTCGGTGCGAACGCAAACGATTACAGGATCTGCATCGACGACGACGATCGCTTCGGGAAGTTCAGAGGCACGCCACAGGTTGATATTCTCCAGACCAAGACCCGCCTTGAGCTGGTGGAAGACTTTGCCGTTCGGCGTAAATTCGGTCACTTCGGTGGCACCGCTCGTCACTTCGTCGATCTGTTTCGGGCCGAGCGAACCGATGGCTTCGATGACGACGCGAATGGCATCCAACAATGAGAACTGCTCGTCGCTCAGAATCGGAAGCGCGCGCGAAAGCGTATCGGGTGAAATCGAATCGGTCTTTTCGAACTTCGTCTTGAGATCGTTGAGGGTATCTTTGAGCTGTGCGTCGAGCTGCAATAAAGCGCGCAGCGGCGACATAATCGCCCATGCCTGAAGTTCGCGGCCTGCCTGCAAATGTCCCTGTGCAAGTTCAAGTGCATAATCATAGCAGCCCGGGCAGAACAGAATCGCTTTTTCGAGCAATTTTTTGCGATTGTCGGCATCTTCCGACGGCAATGCGAGCAAGCGCTCGATGACATCGGCTGATGGTGCGGAATCGAGCAATCTGTACAGAATGCCGGCAGCTTTGCTCTGTTCATTGAGCTGATTGCCGTACAAATCGGCAAGGCGAACGAGAATCGCATTTTCCTGATCCGGCGGCAATTCGCCTTCCAGACGGCCATTGAGCAAATCGGCGAGCTGATCCCATTCCTCGCGGGCGACGAGCATGCGCTCCAGACCGTCGAATGCGCGGCCAAGCCCCGGGACATATGAGAGTGCATCGTCGTATGCCTTGGTTGCCTCTTCGGGTGAAATCGATTCCGAAAGTTCGCCGCGCGTGCAGTACAAACTTGCCAGAATCGCAGGATTTGTCGTCGTTTCGGTGAGCGTGTCGACCAATTCCAGCGCCTCCTGATAACGGCCGGCCTGCTTGTAGATTTCGAGGCAGCGTTCGACCAAATCGACGTTTGATGCACCATTGTTAAGGGCTGATTCGTAATACAAACCGGCCTGCCGTGTATCTTTAAACGCATCGCTCCAAAGCTTGCCCATATCATACAGAATATTGCCGCGACGTTTGGTGTGTTCCGGAGTCACGAGCAAGCTCTTCTGCAGGCAGGACAAGGCGAGCAAAGGCTGTTTCATTTCGGAATAGGTCTTGGAAATGGCCATCAAAGCGTCGTAATGCAAAGGCATCATACTGATGGTAGAACGCAGATCATCCAGTGCCAGCGAGTAGTTCTGCTGGATATTGGCGATGAGACCGCGTTTGAGCAAAACTTCGACGCGCATCTTCTCATCGAGTGTCGAATTCGGCGTCTTGAGCAGGTGATCGTAGATCTCGTATGCCTTGTCGATGTTGCCGGAATCCTGTTCGAGATCGCCGATGGCGATGGCAACTGGCGCATAATCCGGTGCAATCGTATAGGCCTTATGCAGCAGGGCATCGGCGCGGACGTTGTTGCCGCAGGCCTGTGCCGCGATGGCGGTTTCGTGAAGCAGTTTGGCATTCTTGAGCGCCAGTGAGGGGCCGGGCAATGTCGTGCGTTCGACGGCACCCATCGCACCGATGCAGGCTTCGTATCTTTCGGTGAGGCGACCGGCCCGTTCTTCGACCGATGCCAGAGCCTGCCATGCCTCAATATTGTCGTGATTCACGGCAATGGCTTTCCAGGCCCAGATGCGGGCTTCATCAATGCTTGAAGCTTTCTGACAACGCTCGAGCAGCTTGTTGGAACGCTCGGTCCAGCTCATCGATTTTTCGTTTTCTTCGGGCAGCAGTGCCGATGTCGAACGCCAGTTTTTCAGGCGGCGACCGATGCTGCGCAAGCTGTCGGAAGCTTCGACGTTATTGGGATCGAGTGCTCGCGCATTGCGATAATACGTCGCAACCTGGGCTGTCTTGTCCTGCTCGTCACAAACTTCGGCCATGTGGCAATAGAATATTGCGCCCCAGGCGGGTTCGAGCAAGCGAAGCACCAAATCGAGGGAGCTCATGTACTGCTCGACATCGCCATTCTTCAGAGCCATGCTGGCAATTCCGAAATAAGCATTTCGCTCAACCGGACCGCGACGGTTGATGCTCTGATATGTCTTGATGGCAGCAGGTATATCGTTGAGCGCAAGCGCCTGTATGCGGGCCAGTTCAAACAGCTGCGATTTGCGGACATTCTTGGATGTCGGATCACCGGCAAGTGTTTTGACGGTTTCGGCGTATTTCTCCCAGTTCTCGGTATTGCGCAGGCTGGCGCAGTAGCGCTCCACGATTTCTTCGTTTTCGGGATCCAGCTGCTGCAGCTTTTCGACGATCTGAGCGCTCACCGCAACATCCTTGATTCTGCGGTCTGCAATTGCAAGCGCTTCGTTATAGGTTGCAATGGCTTCGTCGACTTCGTCTTCGGCATACAGGGCATCTGCATGTTCAAGCATCACCTGGATCTGACGATTCCATTGTTTAAGCCGTTCGCACATGCCCACCAGATGCATATAGCCCTCGCCGGTCGGACCTGTCTCTTTGTAGAGCTGTTCGAGTGTCTCGCAAGAGGCATCGGGAAGCGACAGCTCCTTGTCCTGAATCTCGGCGATCTTGAGCAGGATTTCCGGGCGTTTTTCGGCTTCGGCGAGTTTGAGTTCCAGACGCAGGCGACGGAGCTCGACTTCGGGACCAATATCCGCACCCGTAAGCGCAGCAAGCCCGGAACGGGCGTGTTCGTTTTGAGGATCGATCTGAAGGATCTCGGCATAGCCATCGAACGCACCTTCCAAATCGTTGAGATGGTCATTCGAAATATCGACCACGCGCTGCCACAGCGCAATGCGTTCTTCGTCCGATCCGCCGGCCGAAATGCGGCGAATCAATTCTGAGCGCAGATATGCCCAGTTCTCGTGCGATGCCTGCCACGAAATCATGGCCTCAAGCGATTCCACACAATTGGGATCAATATGCAAAATCGTGCGTTCAACATCGACACTACGCTCCAAATCGTTCAGATTCTCGCGATAGAAAATCGCCAGTTTGCGATACAGCTTCAGGCTGTTGTCGTCATCATGTTCATGGTGCGCCTGGGAAGCTGACAAACGCAGAATCTGTGCATACCGACCGCTGTGTTTTTCGATTCCGGACCACGACGTCAGTTTATCGAACGATACCGTATCCGACGGATAGTTGGTAAGAACCGCGCCATACAGTGCGAATGCGCCTTCCACATTCGAAAGGCTTGTTTCGTAAATATCGGCGACCGACTTGAGCGCATCGGCGTTCGGTGTTGCGGCTGCACGTTTCTCGCTTTCCAAAAGCGGCACACAAAGCATCGCAAATTCCGGATTTCCGGAGGCTTCCACCAGTTTTTCCTCGACTTCCTGCTCGGGATTCAGGCGGTAACCGATAAACAGCTCGTTGAGGGCATCCAAATCCCGGGAAAGCGATCGCTTGAGGATTTGATACCGGCGTTTGGATATTTCGGCACGAAGTGTCTTGTCCTGTGTATTATCCCAGACCTCGCCGTACAGTCCAAGCAGTGGCTCAAACAGGGCATTCTCGTCAGCAATCTTCTCTACTCTTGCCAGAATCTCGGAATCGTCGGGATTGATTGCAAGCAATCTGGCGTATTCTTCGACTGCACGTTCCGGTGCATTCAAGTGATTGAGCATGATATCGATGCGTTTTTCGATCGCATTGCGACGGACTTCTTCGTCGAAGCCATTGGATGCAAGGCACCCCAAAACAGCGACCACTTCTTCCCAGCGATTCGTATCGGGAGCCAGACGCTCCAGTTCGCGCGCCAGAACGACCGCTTTGTCCGAATCCAATGCAGATGAGAAAAGAATCGTGAATGCGAGTGATGGATTGCTCAGATCTTCGGCACTGAATCGTGCAACATCGCTCAGAAGCTGGTTGCGGGTGCTCTCATCTTCGCTTGATGCCGCACGGCGCAGCCACGTCGCACACAGGATATCGCTGTGTTTTTCGCTGCGGCACAACGATACGAAATCGTCCACGACGCTTTCGTCGCCAAGCCACAGAATTCTGCGCAGCATCTGAATGCGCTGGATGACGTTCTCTTTTGGAATGAACCTGAGCGTCTGTTTGAGGATGCGGCTGCGTTCGTTCTTGTCTTCGGCTACGGTCGCTGCGATTTCGAGAATGGCAACCACAATACCGCGTTCCGAATCCTGGCAAATCGTCTCAAGTGCACGGATCGCCGATTCCTGCATCGGATCCCAGCATAATACGCGCAAATAGGCACTCACCGCCTGTACATGCGTTGCACTCTCAACGCAGGCATCGGCAATGCGCAGACCCAGCGAAACCCGCTCATCCTTATCGGTGAGACGACGCAGTGCCTGCTCCATTGCACCAATGCGCTCCGACTGATGATCGAGCTTGTCCAGTACTTCGCCCAGATTCTCGAGTGCATCCTGATCGTCGGGATCACAGTCCAGCACGATTTCCCAGCCTGCAGCCGTATGTGCAGATTCCGGATTGTGCTGCATCAGATACTTGCCCTTGCTTCGGGCAAGCTGAAGTATCGTTTCGTCATCAGCGGTGCGGATTTGTTCGGTCAGGCTCTTATCGAGCGATTCGAAATCACCCTTCTTGGCATAAACGCGTGAAAGCTCCTCGCTTACAGATGGATTATGCGGATCGATCGCCTGGACTTTCTTCCAGCAATCTTCGGCCTTGTCGTAGTTCTCAAGTTTGTCGAGATAGAACCCGCCCAATTTGGCCAGAAGTTCACGGCGAACGGCAGGCCGGCTCGTGAGCGCGAGCAATGCTTCCATCGAAGACGCCACGCCTTCGTTGTCATCCAGCGACTCATACAGCTCAATCACCTTGCGATGAACATCCAGATCCATCGGCTCGTATTCGATGACTTTCTTGAGCAAAGAAATGGCGAGCGCATTGTCGAACAGCTGTTTTTCGGCAACTTCTGCGGCTTTGCGATAATGCTCCAGTGCTTCTTCGCGTTTGCCTAATTCCAGCTCGCGCTCGGCACGATTCACATAAAAGTCGCACAATTGCTCATTTTTATCGCTCTGCTCGAAATATTGTTCTTTGATGTGAAGCGCATCGCGATCATCGGGCAGTTCCTGCAAAATCGAATCGTAGGCTTCAATGGCGAGCTCGCGTTCACCCTTGTTCCATAAAACGTCAGCTGCTGCGCGGTGAATATCGAGTTCTACGGCCTTATCGAGGCCGGACATACGGCTGATATCGGCCAGTTTGTCGATGTCGCCATTCAGGCGGCAGATATTGATATCCTGCAACAGCAAAAGCGGATCCTTGGGACGGTCTTTTAACAGCACATTCAGCGTCTCGCTGGCGCGTTCCGCATCCCCAAGTCCGGAAATATAGATCTCGATGACTTCGCGAAGACCAAGTTGCTGAATCTGTCCCCAGTCGACGCATTTTTCCTTGATGAAATTCGCCAGTTTTTCCCAGCATGCATGCTCGCGGTAAGCTGTCATCAGCTCGCTCTGCACTTCATCGCTGTGTTCACCAAGTCCCCACAGGTGCTCCCAGTCAAGAACGGCGAGCTCAGGTTTTGAAAGCTCATTTTGAGCAAGGTCAGCGGCTTTGCGCGTATATTCGATACGTTCGTCGCTTTCCCAGGTCGCATCCACCACGCGGCGATACATGGCATGAATCGATTTGAAATCGTTCGATGCCCGGAAAACGCCTTCCATGTATTCGATGGCGGAATCGTTCGACGGATCCTCGCGAAGCAGCTGTTCGTAGGTTTCTTTGGCTTTGTCTGGATCATTGAGTTTTTCGAGATAAATCCCAGCCATTTCCTTTAAAATGCTGCTGCGGACTTCCTGCATATCTGCCCATGGCGCATAAAGCAGCACATTTTGCATGGTCTGAACCAAATCCGTCCAGTTCTGCGATCGAATCAGGCTGCGGGACTCACGGCGATAGGCATTGTTGTCGCGAAGACTGGCTTCCTGACGCAGATGCGCTGGGATTGGCAGAATGGTAAATGCCGGCCCTTTATCGGCATGAATAGCCCCCTCATCCTCTTCGGCATGAAGTGGCTCATCCGAAGCTTCGCTCGTTTCGTAATCTTCTTCGGGTTCGGGCGTTGCTTCAAATTTGTCGGCTTCCTGCGGCGGCGCTGTAAACAACAGTGCGGATTCACTTGATTCGTTGCGGTCATCGGAAGATTCAACGGATTCTGCTGCAGGCTCGTCAACCGCTTCGATATCGCCGGTGACTTCTTCTGCCGTTTCAGCATGTTCCGGTTCCTGAGCTGCAGGTTCAGGTTCTGAAACTTCGGCCGCCACTTCGGGCGCGGGGGCTTCAGCTACGGGTTCGGGTTCCGGAACTTCGGCAACTGCTTCGGGTTCGGGCGTTTCAGATACGGGTTCGGGTTCTGAAACTTCGGCGACAGCTTCGGGAACAGAGACATCCGCATCCGCTGCGATTTCCGGTTCCGCGGATTCGACAGAATCGACGGATTCGACGGATTCGACGGATTCGACGGATTCGACCGCCAGCTCGTCGGCGATCTCCTGCCCCAAATCAATGCCAACACCCAAATGGCCGGCAGCGGCTTCATCTTCCGAAGATGCTGCATCATTTTCGGAGGCCACATCGAACATGGCATCCGACAATTCCACGCCTTCGATCGGTGCAGCATCGTCCATATCAAGCGTGAACGGACCTGTGGAAATATCGAATTCATCGGGCTGCGGATCGCCTTCGGAGGCTTCGACTGCTGCTGCAATGCCAGGATCTGATTCCGGAGATTCCTCGCTTTTACCCGGCGCAACCATCTCACCGAACAAATCGTCCATAGCGTTCAGTGCATCACCGAAATCCGGCATCTCGTCATGTGCATCGGACGCCGCCGCTGCCACATGTTCGGGAACGGACTGCGGTTCGCTTGAAACATGAACTGCGGGCCGCGCACCCCGGATAATTCCAGGACGACCGCCGCGTGGACCAACCATGCTCCCCGGACGGCCTACAGCTGGCTGAGACTGGGATGATGACGGATGTGGCGGTGTCGGAACCTGCGGCGGTGTCGGCACTGGTGGATGTACGCCACCACCTCGGGGAACTGCGGGCATCCCTGTCTGGCTGAACCGTCCCTGCGGTATCCCTCCTCTACCCGGTGTCACCGTCGGAAATCGACCCGATGTCCTCGGCCGCTCAACGATGTGCTTTGACGACTCTCCGTCATTGCCTTCCACATGATTGCCATACTGATTGGGATCTCTCTCGTCCGTCATCATTTTCTCCTAATCGTTAAAAATAGCCCAAGGGCAAAATACACCGCGCAATATATAACTTTTGTTTTTTGCGCTCAAGTATTTGCACATCGGCATCTATAGATTATACAACAACTACATGCGACTACACCGCCGGACAAAACCACTGATACCTCGTGGATAGCGAGGCACATGGAAGGAAATATTCGTCACTTGACTTTCCAACAATTGTGTTCAGTTTGTCGGCTGATGCTGTTTTCTGTGGCGCACTTCCCCAACAGGCGGTATGTTTGGGGACGCGTATTGCCCGCAGGGCAATAGCGGCACCGCGTGTGCGTATCGCAGATAGCACACGCCACATACAACTCTGCGCTTTATTTGAACGAACAAAACGAGGTATTTCGATGGGATTGCTTGATAAACTGCTTGGCCGCGATTACAAATATTATATTCAGAAATGCAACAAGGTGAAAAACGATGACCTTGGTGAAGCAATGGCATGTCTGGTTCATGCGGAGGAACTCATCGACGAATCCGATGAAAGTGCAAAAGCCGAAATCGAAGCCGAACGCAGCAAAATCAAGCATATCGTTTATCGAAAAGCGTATGAAGTGGCCAAACAGTATCTCAAGAGCGGTCAGCATCAGGCGGCCCAGAATGCCATCGACCGTGCCGCTCGCCACGTACAGAACGACGAGGAACGCGAGGAGCTGAACGCGCTTGTCAACAACAGCCAGACCTGGGAAAGTGAGGAAAAGATTGTCGAAGCGCATGTCGAGGGCGAGGAACGCGTGTCCGGACTTGACGTAAACGACAAGTGGAATCTGTATGTCACGAATCTGCCGTTTGCAAAAGCACAGCATTGCGACGAACTCGGCAATGATTTCAAGAAGGCATGGATTGCACTGCAGGAAGGTGAATTCGACGAAGCAATCGAAATTCTTGAAGATGTCTATAAAGTGCATCCCGACGATCCGCTCGTGATGTGCGAACTCGGACGCGCCTTTTATGGAAAGGGACAGTTCGAAAAAGCAGATGAGCTCATCGCCAAATCAGACCAGGCCGACCCGCAGATCGATACCAAACTGCTGCGCACAGAAGTGCTCTGGAACATGAAGAAATTCGACGTTGCCGAAGAAGTTCTGCAGGCTGCGCACGATGCGGATCCCGATAATAACAACGTCCTTGCACGCATCGCACAGCACGGCCTGATTTCCAAGGATTATGAATCCGGCATCGCTGCGGTCGAAGTCCTCGTTGAAAATCTTCCCAATGACCGCTCTGTGCATCAGCTCGCCGGCAGGCTGTACCTGGAAAGCGGTGACGAAGACAATGCACTCAAGAGCTTCGAAAATGTCAATCGACTCTTCTGGCAGGTCAATCCGCAGACAAAGAAAATTACTTTCGACCAGAATGCCGCTGTCGCCGCAGCAGGTCTCTATTTCAAGAAAAATGAGAACCTGGAACGCGCGGTGGAATTGCTCGAAGCTGTACGCGCCAATTCGGACGGCGAAACGCATATCGCCATCTGCCTGCAGCTCGCCGAAGTTTACGAAAAGATGTCCAAGCCAGCCAAACGCAAGGAAGTTCTCAACGAATCCACGCGTTTCATGGACGATGCGCTCAAATCCGCAAGAGGCCCGGAACGCGCCATGATGCAGCTGCAATATGCTGAAGTCTGTGACAAACTCGGTGATTCAGAAAGGTTTAAAGAAAACATCGAAGAAGCCAAAGCCTTCTTTAAAACCGATGCCGATAAGGGACATCCCGTCGCTGCGTTTTATATGGATATCATTCAGAAACGTGAGAATGGCGAACCATTCCCAAAGGCAGATCAGATGCAGGATCGCCTGAACGCGTTCGTCGAATCTCATCTCGATGAACTGCGCGCAAAAGCTGGTGTTCAGGCTCCTGCCGGGAATCCGGAACTCACCAGCCACGAGCCCGCAACCATCGATGTGGGTGATGTCGAAATCGCCGGACCTGTCGCAGCTCAGGCCCAGAATGCACCATCCGCTGCCGAAACAAACAAAAACGCCAATGATATCATTGCTGCCATGGCTGCACTCGCCCCAAAACGCACGACGCCCATCGAAGCCGCTCCGGCGGATGACAGCAGCGATGACGATGCATCCTCAAATGCAGAGGCTGCCAGTGAAGATGCGCCACAGGATGATTCCTCTGCCTCCGATATCTAAGCGTCCCGACCTGATGTGACATCAACAACAGCGCCCCACGGGGGGCGCTATATGCGTCACCGAGGGCTCCTCTGATACATCCGGGCTCCGGGATACTTGGATACAGCGCAATGAATTATCAAAATATTCTCAACGAAATCAAAAACAACCAGTCCAAATACGAGAAATCCGGGTATGGCTGTGATCCCAATTCCACGGCACTGGTAGATGACCTCGCATCCTGTGAATGCGCAGGACTCACGGCCAGAAGATCCAGAAACATCGATGAGATCGGTGTTGATCGGGATCCCATCGTGCTGCAGAAAGGCGAAGGCGCGATTCTGTGGGATGCGGATGGCCTCCCCTATATCGATATGGGCGCTTGTTTTGCTGTCGCTGCATACGGACACAGCAATCCGGAACTCGTCGAAGCCATGAATGCTCAGGCTCAGAAACTGATGCATGGCATGGGCGATGTCTACCCCACCGATACAAAGATCAGTTTTCTCAAAGCTTTGGCAAAACTCGCCCCGGGCAACTTATCCGGTGCGCTGCTCAGCCAGTCGGGAGCTGAAGCCGTCGAAACCGCAATGAAAATGGCGCAAATCGCCACAAACAAAAGCCGGTTTATCGCATTCGAATCCTGTTATCACGGCCTGAGCTATGGTGCGCTTTCTGTTACCGCACACCAAAACAGCTTCAAAACACCTTTTGTACAAAGGATCTGCCAGCAGACCACTTATGTTCCATACGCCAACTGTTTGCGCTGCGCTTTTGGACAAAAGAAAGACAACTGCCGTTTTGAATGTATACAGCACATCGATCGCATTCTGTCGCTGCCTTCATCGGGAGCCGGCGAAGTCGCGGCTGTGATCGCTGAACCCATTCAGGGACGAGGCGGAGATGTTGTCCCCCCAAAAGGATGGCTTAAAGCTTTGCGCGAAACATGCAGCAAACACCATGTTCTGCTCATCCTCGATGAAATCTATACAGGCTTTGGCCGAACGGGGGCGATGTTCGCATGTGACCGTGAAAACGTCGTTCCCGATATCATGTGTCTGGGTAAAGCCATGACCGGAGGGTTTCCGCTGTCAGCCGCCATCGCAACCCCCGAAGTCCTGTCGCATTGGCCGCTGAATACCGCCGAAGCCATACACACCAGTACTTTTTTGGGCAATCCCGTTGGATGCGCGGTTGGACTCAAAGCGCTCGAAATCCTTCAGCGGGATGCTTTGCATGAAGCTGCAC
>CAMKRB010000052.1 GCA_946415045.1 uncultured Myxococcales bacterium | reverse complement strand
ATAGCCCTTGGTGGCAAATGTAATTTTGTATTCACCCGGCTGGATGTTTTCCCAGTCGAAATCGTAGTTCACGTCCGAAACAGCGACTTCCGTATCGTCCTCAAGCGACCATGCCGAGGCGTTGGCCCACGTCTTCAAATCGGTATCGAGCGCCATCGAATCGCGGATATCGTCCGTCTTTACAAAGAAATTCATCGCATAGATTTTTTCTTTGAAAACCGGGTTGGTGACGCTGTTGGTGAGCACGACATTGGCTTCGACCGAGATTTCGGTGCCGGCTGCAGTCCGGAAGGTGACGTGATATTTGCCCACATCTCCCTTGATATCGGATTTGATATCCCTGATGGAGACAGATTCTTCGGTATCGCGGTTCCATGCCTCGGCCTGCGCCAGATCGATCAGACGGGCATTGCGCTTTTCGTCATCCAGGGCGTTGAGTTCGTCGACATCTTCGGTATCCAGATAGAAGTTGTTGGCGCTGATTTTCTCGTTTCCGCTCACGACCGGCGCATCCTCCGACACATGCATCGTCACGGTGATCGAGGCACCAAGCCGGGTTTCGACGATGGTATCGTAGTGCACGCCCTTGAAAATCTGGTGTTTGACGATGCCTTTGAGCATGCCTTTTTCTCTGGGCACGACGTCGAGATCTTCGGGACGAATCACGACGTCGACGGTTTCGCCGATATCAAATCCGCGCACATCTTCGCACGGGAATTTCTTGTCTTCGAAACAAACCGTATGTTCGTCGATGATCTTGCCCTCGATGATGTTTGTTTCGCCGATAAAGTTGGCGACGAACCGGTTTTCGGGCTCGTTGTAGATCTCGGTTGGCGTGCCCACCTGCTGGATTTCACCGCCTTTCATGACGACGATTTTGTCCGACATGGTGAGCGCTTCTTCCTGGTCGTGTGTGACGAAAATGAAGGTGATGCCGACCTCCTGCTGGATGCGTTTGAGTTCGATCTGCATCTCTTTGCGCAGCTTGAGATCGAGCGCGCCCAGGGGTTCGTCGAGCAGCAGCACCGAAGGCTCGTTCACAAGCGCCCGTGCAATCGCGATTCGCTGCTGCTGACCGCCCGAAAGCTCCGTAATCCCGCGCTTTCCATAATCCTCAAGATTCACAAGCTTGAGCATACGGCGCACCTTGCGGTCGATAACATCCTTGGGCTCTTTCTTGATTTTCAGGCCAAACGCGACGTTGTCGTACACATTCAGATGCGGAAACAGCGCGTATTTCTGAAATACCGTGTTGATATCCCGCTCGTAGGGCGGCAGTCTCAAAATGTCTTCGCCCTGGAACAGCACCTCGCCAGAAGACGGCTCGATAAATCCGCCCAGAATGCGCAAAAGCGTCGTTTTACCGCATCCCGACGGCCCAAGAAGCGTCACAAATTCGTTGTCGTAAATATCGAGCGAAACGCCTTTCAATACGACCGTTTCGCCAAAGTTTTTCACGACATTCTTGATTTGTATGATTTTTTTCTTCTCTTCCATGCCTGTGTCCTCAAATTCCTAAAACAACGGGGGATTGGAAACCCACAACACCCGTGCCGGTGATTTCTTCGTATTCTCCAGATGATGAAATGTGCTGCACTTCATATAGAACGTTTCGCCCTTGCGCACCGGATATCGCTTGTCGTCGCTGCACAGCACGACCGTTCCCTCCAGCACATACGCGAATTCTTCGCCGGCGGTCGGCGACATCTCGAACGATCTCCCGCCCGCAGGAAGCTCCAGCAGAATCGGCTCCATCGAGTGTTTCTGCGCATTTGGAACGATCCATTTGATCGTGTGGTTTTCCTTGCTGTCGACGTAAAAATCGGCTTCCCGGAATACCAGCCGTTCGTCGCGTTCTTCCTTGAAAAACTCCGACAAACTCGTCCCCAGTGCCTCCAGAATGTTGTCCAGCGTCGCCAGTGACGGCGATGTCAGATTCCGTTCCAGCTGGCTCAAAAAGCCTTTGCTCAGCTCCGATCGCGACGCCAGTTCCTCCAGTGTCAGCCCCTTTTGTTTCCTCAGGTGCTTAATTCTGCCACCGATGTCCATTCGTATGCCCTCTCATAACTCAAATCCTCAGCATCTGCGCCGTGTTTTGTAATATCAAACTTGCGGTTTAGATGCCGTTTTCCTTATACTAAACCAAAAGTTTAGCAAAAGAAAAGTGGCGGCCTTATACATGAATTTGCGCAAAACTCAATAAAAAACGAACGGCAATGATATTTTTTTTATATTTAAAAACATTTTGTTTGATAACGTTCGCCTTTTTGCTGCGCAAATACGGCGAACGCCGGGCCGCGTTGTGACGCGTCCCGGGCGCGGCTATCTGCGATACGCCGCGCAAATTTTGGGCGTTCGCGGAACAACGCCCCTTGCCGCCTGCGGCGCGCAGCCGCGCAAATCATGTGCTTACGGCCGCAGGCCGTCCAAAAAGATCATGATGTACTGAATGATTCTTTGCACGTCCCCGCTCACCTGATTGCGTGTGAATTTTTGCCGCTTGTGCGTTATAATGCGATCCCACCGCATGCGTGGATCCCGATCCCCGGCAAAAGCAGGACCGGATGCACGAATTCATGCGCATCACTCTTGGGGGCTGGCGTGCAGAAGTATTACGCCGTTGTCATATTTGATCGACCGCTGGAGCCGCTGTCGTACACTTCCGGCGATGATATCGCGGAGGGATCGATTGTTCAGGTCCCTCTTGGACGCCAGTCGTGTACCGGCATCATCACCGAGGTATCCAACACCAAACCCGCATACGACGGTCAGCTGCGAAACATCATCGAAATCGTCGATCCGCTGCCGTTTATCTCGGCCCCGCTCATGGCCACGCTGCGGTTTATGGCAAAATACTACGCCATTCCGATTGGATTTTGCCTCAAACTCGCGCTGCCCGGCGGCATGATGCGTTCTGGAACCTGCCGTTATCTGGCCGGTGCTGAACCCCAGGAACTGCCCGAAACTACCGGTGACGACGAAGCCTCCAAACCGCCTGCCGAAAGATCCCTGTTCGCCGACGAAACCCCAAAATTGTCGCTGACTGCGCAGCTTTTCGAAGCCCTTCGTGCAAACAGCAACGGCCTTTCCGAAAAAGATATCCGGCAGACATACAAAATATCGGCAGAACAGTTTCAGGCCTGGATTTGTGACGGCACACTTGTGCCATTCTGGACGCTCGACAAATCGCGGATGACCGAATCGACCGAAAAACGGTACGAAATGGTCCCCGGTGCAGTCGCGGCCAAAAAACTGGGCAGCAAACAACAGGCAATTCTCGATTTCATACAGGATGCAGACAGTCCGGTAAAACACAGCGATATTCTCGGGCAATTTGGTTCATGCAATCCGACGCTCGAACGCCTCGAGTCACTTGGGCTGATTCAGACCGCAGTGACGACGCGTGACAAAACCTCGTTCGACGATATCCAGCCCATCGTCTTTGATATCGAGCGCACCGACGAACAAAATGCCGCGATCGACGCCATTGTGTCGCACGACGGATTCGGCAGTTTTTTGTTGTTTGGCGTGACCGGCAGCGGCAAAACCGAAGTCTATCTGGGCGTGATGGAGCAGATACGAAAACAGGGCAGGGGGTGCATCTTTATCCTGCCCGAAATTGCGCTCACACCTCAGTTTTGTGCGGTTTTCAAGGGGCGTTTCGGCGACGATGTGGCCGTGCTGCACAGCGGACTTGGTGAGCACGAACGGTTTGATACCTGGAGCCGGATTCGCAGCGGCCGCATCGGCATTGCCATCGGCCCGCGCAGCGCTTTGTTCGCGCCCGTACAGAATCTGGGGCTCATCGTGATCGACGAGGAACACGACAGCTCGTTCAAACAGGGGGATACACCGCGGTATCACGCGCGGGATATGGCGCTGTACCTTGGACAGCAGTGCAAATGCCCGGTCATTCTTGGTTCTGCGACGCCCTCGCTCGAAAGCTACAGCCGTGCTTTGACCGGCAAATCGACGATGCTCACGCTCACCCAGCGGCCGATGGCCCGTCCCATGCCTCAGATCGAAATCGTCGATATGCGCAACCGGCCCAAACCGGATTTTTCGGCCATGCCCGATCTCGAGGAAGACGAGAAAAAACGCCTGGAACTCAAGAACAGACTGCTTTCGGACAACCTGATTCTGGCCATCCGTGAAACACTCGCCCGCAGGGAGCAGGCGATTATTTTCCTGAACCGGCGAGGGTTTTCGACGTTTGTGCAATGCGAGTACTGCGGAAACGTGCTGTATTGCCCGAACTGCGATGTGGCGCTCACCTACTACAAATATGCCGACAACCTGCATTGCCATTACTGCGATTATGTGACCAGACCCGATGCCGTGTGCTCACGCTGCGGTCGTGCAGAGATCAGCTATACCGGCTATGGCACCGAGCGCCTGGTCGATGTGCTGCAGCACGAGTTTACGGGGGCGCGGATAGATCGTCTCGATCGCGATCGCGCAAGCACGCGCGGTATCCAGAATGTGCTCGGTGCATTCCGAAACGGCGATCTTGATATTCTGGTGGGCACGCAGATGCTGGCCAAAGGCCACGATATCCATAACGTCACGCTTGTGGGAATCGTGAATGCCGACATGAGCCTGCACATGCCCGATTTCAGGTCGTCGGAGCGCACCTATCAGCTGCTCACCCAGGTGAGTGGCCGTGCGGGGCGCGGCGATCGGCCCGGACGAGTGATTTTGCAGACGCTCAAGCCGGATCATCCGGCGATTCGCGGGATTATCGAGCGCAATTATCCCGCATTTGCTGCGCAGGAACTGGAGATTCGGCGCGCACTTTCCAACCCGCCATTCACCTCGCTGGTTTTGTTCAGGTTCGAGGGACAGAGTCCGACCGATACCGAATCCTATGCCATTCAGTTCGCCGGATTTGCCCGAGACTGCAAACCCAACCACGATTCCGCGCGCGTGCTGGGCCCCGCACCTGCACCGATTCCCATGCTGTGCGGTAAAATGCGTTATCAGCTCTATATCCGGCACAGCGATCGCGGTGTGCTGCATAAATGGCTGGGATTCGTGCTCAACCGATCGAAGGAATTCCGCCAGAAACACGAGTCCCAGGTCAAATGCATCGTCGATGTCGATCCGTACGATATGCTGTAGCCTAGATTTCCGTCATGGGATTCTGCATGGATTGGGCGACGCGGATATCGAGCTGATCACCGTATGCGGACTGGCGCAGCATATCGGCCATGATTTGCGGGATGAATTTTTCGGTGCCGTAGTGACCGGCGTCGACAAGTGCAATCCCCATGCGGCGTGCGTTGTCGAAATCGTGATGCCCGCAGTCGCCCGTGATGAGCACATCGGCTTTTCCGCTGCATTTGCTGATATATCGTCCGCCGCTGCCGTTGAGTATGGCGACGCGCGACACGCTGGATTCGGGGTCACCGGCATAGCGCAGATGCGGCAATTCCCATACGGTTTTTATGGTGTTGAGCAAATCCGCCAGTTTGACGGGGGCCGGCAGTTTGCCGATCGTCCCAAACCCATACAAATCGGAGATTCCGTGCACTTCCGAAGACAGTCTGAACACGTCGAACGCCGGTTCTTCATAAGGATGGCTGGCGCGCAGTGCGCGGATTACCCGCCCGAGATACCGGCTGGAAACGACCATTTCGATGCGTTGTTCATCCACTGTTTCGGCGGATCCGGGCTTGCCAATGGCGGGATGTGTTTCGGATCCGCAAGTGAAATAGCCGGTTCCCGAAGCCCTGAATGAAACATCTGAATAGTTTCCGACGCATCCTGCGCCAGCTTCATGCATGGCTGCGGCGACCTGCTCGGCATGGGGTTCGGGGACAAAGACGACGATTTTGCATGCGTCGTATGGTGTGGCGGGTAAAAATGGGGTCGTGTTGTGCATCCCCAGGTCCTGCGCCAGTTTTTGAGCAATTGCGCCGGGTGCGGCGTCGAGATTGGTGTGGGCGGCAACAAGTGCAATGTGGTGTTCGGCCAAATCGAGCAGCATGCTGCCCTCGGGGGTGCGCGTCGACACCGATTTTAGGGGTTTAAATATGAACGGATGATGCGTTAAAATGAGCTGAGCCTGCGTTTGGATGGCTTCGGCAATCACCGGATGCGTCAGCTCCAGAGCCACGAGAACGCGAGCAATTTCGGCATCATCTCGCCCCAGCTGCAGCCCCGGATTGTCCCATTCTTCCGCGCATTTTTCGGGGTAATGATCCGAAATCAGCGCACAGATTTCATGCAATTTTACCATACAGAATCACCCTTTATTCAATGCCCCGTCAAAGAACCAAACGAAAGAAAAGATCCGATGCGCCGCCGGAATTCACCGAATCGGCAGAGCGGGTAGAAGACGAAGCGTCGTCATCGTCCAAGCGTACCGCACGTCGTGGCAGGCGAAAATCCAAAAGCGCATCAAAAAGATACCGGCGTCTGAAAATCGGCGTCGTTGCTGCCTTTTTGCTCATCGCGGCAATGGTGTACTGTTTGGATATCGATACGGTGGGTGCCAATGCGATGCAGCCCTCGCTGCACAAGGGGGACGTGGTGCTTTCGTATGCGCCGCTGTTTCCCGGATGCCGGGTGCAGCCCGGCGATGTGGTGCTGCTGCGCCGCAGCGAAGATACAGGAGCTGCGCCGAATTTCCTGCGCGTTGTGGCGCTTGGACCTGCAGAAATCGATTACAGCGACGATCGTTTGACGATCGACGGCCATGCACCGGCGCGTCTGGAACTGACCAATCCTGCCATTTCACGGCCCGGCGGATCGCCCGAAATCTGGCGCGAAACCTTGCAAAATGGCGCGGATTATCGCATCATGCTGCCGCAAGTGTCGCTGGATGGCGCGCTCAAAGGCAGCGTGCAAATCGACCCCGGCCAGGCATTCGTTGCCGGCGACAACCGCATGGCGTCTTACGATTCGCGGCAGACCGGTCCCATTCCGCAAAGTGATATCGCGGGCTGCGCGCTTTTTGTGCTACGTTCGTCCGAAAGCGACGGCATCATCGGCAGCTGGATTAAACTGATTCGCTAGGGGGATGCCCCCTGCGCGGCTACCGGCTTGCGCCGCTACGCCGCTACCCCCGCGCGGCTATTGGCTTTGCCAATACGCCGCGCAGATGTTTCACCGCTATCTGGTGGAGGCGTGCCGATGCACGTCTTTATGCGGTGTTTGGCAAAATCTGATTGTCATCATAAGGAAAACCGACATTGAAAAATCTTTATCTCGTATCACTGGGCTGCCCGAAGACGCGCGTCGACAGCGAGGTCATGCTGGGCATGCTTAAAAAAGCCGGCTGGCGGCTCACTGCAGATCCGAAAAAGGCGGATGCCATTTTGGTGAGCACATGCGCCTTTTTGCAGTCCTCGATTGAGGAATCCATCGACACCATTCTGGAATGCGCCGATTACAAAAAAGGCCGCTGCAAGCGCCTGGTGGTTGCCGGTTGTCTGCCATCGCGGTTTCGCAGCGAAATGGATGAACTGAAATCGTCGCTGCCCGAGGTGGATGTCTTTTTGACGACGCAGCAGGTGCCGGATATTCTGACGGCGCTTGAACCTGCTCAGTTTCCCGATCCCGACCGCGACTATTTTCTGGACCGTTGTCTGGCGCAGCCGCAGTCGTACAGCTATCTGAAAATATCGGAAGGGTGCAACCGACAGTGTGCATTCTGTGTGATTCCGATGATTCGCGGGCGCCAGATTTCGCGTCCGATCGACAGCCTGATCACCGAGGCGCGGCAGCTGGCGGATGCCGGTGTGCGCGAGCTGGTGCTGATTGCGCAGGAACTGACGGGGTATGGATCCGATTTTGGCATGGACGACGGGCTTTTGCGGCTTCTGGATGGCATCGAGCCCATTGAGGGCCTTGAGTGGATTCGTCTGCTGTACACGTATCCGTGGAATTTCAGTGACAGTCTGATTGGGCGCGTGGGCAAAGGCAAGGTGCTGCCGTATGTGGATATTCCGCTGCAGCATGTATCGCAGCATATTCTGGATGATATGCGCCGGCATGTATCGCGCGAACAGCAGGATCGGCTGCTGCATCGTCTTCGCGAGATTCCGGGGATGGTGCTGCGCACATCGCTCATCGCCGGTTATCCGGGCGAGACCGAGGCGGATGTGGAGGAACTCGAGGCGTGGATGAAGGAAATCCGGTTTGATCGGCTGGGGGTATTTGAGTATTCGCCTGAGCCGGGAACTGCGGCCGGTGATCGCGAGGAACAGTTGCCGGAATCGGTGCGGATTGAGCGGCGCGACCGGCTGATGGCTGTGCAGCAGGAGATTCATGCCGAAAAAATGGCGTCAATGCTGGGGCAGGAACTGGAGGTGCTCGTCGACGGCCAGAGTCAGGAGCATGAACTGGTCACGGTGGGACGGTATTATGGTCAGGCCCCGGAGATCGATGGTCAGGTGTTTTTATCGTTTGAATCGTGTGAACGCGAGCATGCAGAAATCGGAGAATTTGTGCGGGTAAAAGTCGTGGACAGCGCCGAATACGATTTGGTGGGAAGCGTTTTGGACGATTAGGCGTACAGATGATTTGGTGCGCGAGGGGGCGTTGCGGGGGGGGAACCCCCGCATTGGGGGTAGCCGCGTATCGAGCGGCACGAGACGTGCGGCACGCGCGGATCGTACAGCGAGATAGCGGCGCAGGGGGCTTTGCCCCCACAGTACACAGATGAGATAAACTGCGCGAAATAAGGCGGTTTGGGGTGTTTTTCGAATTATCGCGAAAAGATATCGCATGACAGGCGCATACGTCACACATCAGACTCTTGATTTGTGCAATAAAAAATTATATAAATTTCGCGTTTGGCTCTATCCTGTTGATTTTTTCGGGACGGAGCGTTTAATTCAGCGTCATTTACAGGACATACTGAGGTTTTTTTTACATTTGACCACGCCCGGGATGGGCATAGCGTAGGAAAAATTATGGGAAAGAAACTGCGATTTTTGATGGTTGCTGCTGTAATAGCATTATTTTCCACATCGGCAATGGCACAGGACAATGCCCAAAGTGACAAGTCCGAGAAACGCGTGAGTGCCAATGGCAGCTATCAGTTCAAACCTTCGTGGGGAATCGGTCTGCAGTACGGCATGACATTTACGGACATGGACAACTGGAATGACAACCTTTTGCTTCCTGCCCGTATGAATTATTTTGATGTGAATTTTATTGCCGAGCATGAGCTCTACATCGAAGTAACGCCGGTTGAAGGATTCCGTTTGAGCGCATTTGGCGGCTGGCAGAATCTTTACATCACGGACACGGGATTCAGCTATGCGTATGGCGGTTTGGAACCGGCTTTCAGCGTTCGCCGTTCATTCTATGAGTTTGCCGTAGGTATTGGTGTTGGCTATGGTAAATCGTGGCTGGACAGCAAGGCGCATGATATGGACGGTCACGGCTTGATGCTGCGTCCGTTTATTGAGGCGAGATTCTATCCGTGTGATATTTTCGCGCTGTATCTGCGCGTGGCATTCTCGTATTACAAAGAGTTTGGTTTGGAGAAACCGGGCAAGGATACGTATGCCGGTCTGAGAGATTTGGATGACAAGATCGATGTGGACAAGCTGAGCCATGCCGGTCCGAATGTAGCCGTCGGTTTTAGATTTGGTTCGTATGCGACCCCGAAGATCGTGATTGGCGACAGCGATGAGGACGGTGTGCTCGACGATATCGACGAGTGCAAGGATGTATCTGGTGATGAGGCATTCTATGGCTGCCCGAATCCGGATCCGGATGGCGACGGCGTTTGCGAGCCCTGGGTTGCGGAGCACGGCGATGTGTTTGCCAAGATTTGCACCGGCACGGATGAATGTCCGGATCTGCCCGGCAGCGCAGCCAACAATGGCTGCCCGAATCCCGATACGGATGCCGATGGCTATTGTGATCCCTGGGTTTCGGAAGGCGGTTATGGCGAGAAATACGCTTCCGTTTGCCGTGACGTCGACAAATGCCCCGGTGACGGCGAAGATATGGACGGCTTCGAAGATGCAGATGGCTGCCCGGATCCCGACAATGACGGTGACGGCATGTGCGATCCCTGGGTCGCCGATACGAATGCATTCGACAAGTATGAGAACGTCTGCAGCAAGCGCGATATCTGCCCGAATATCAAGGGTTATGAGCAGTTCAATGGCTGCCCGGCACCCGATACGGATGGCGACGGTTACTGCGATGCATGGGTTTACAAAGAGAACCTCAACAGCTTCTTCGGCTGCAAGGGTCTTGATGAATGCCCGAATGAGAAGGGTGACGATGACAAGGGCTGCGAGGTGAAACGAGTCGTCGTGACGGCCGAAAAGATCCAGATCAACGAGAAGATCTTCTTCAACCTGAACAAGTCGACGATCAAGAAAGAATCCGACAGCCTGCTCGAAGAAATCGCCCAGGTCCTCAAGGACAATCCTCAGATCAAGAAGGTCGAGATTCAGGGCCACTCGGATACATCCGGCAATGCCAAGAAGAACCTCAAGCTTTCGAGCGACCGTGCAAAGGCAGTCCGCGATCGTCTGATCAAGAATGGCGTGGAGGCAGACCGTATGACGTTCAAGGGCTATGGCTCGACGCAGCTGTTGATCCCACTCGAACCGGGTCAGAAGAAAGAAACCGAAGAACAGGCAGCAGCCAATCGTCGCGTTGAGTTCGTGATCCTCGAGCAGGATGCGGTTCAGAAGGTTGTCGAAGTGCCCAAGGATGGCAGCAAGCCTGCCGCCACAACGCCTGCACCCAAGACTGCAACCAATCCTGCCCCCAAGGCATCAGATGATAAAGCCAAATCGGGCAGTGACAAAGCCAAGTCGGGCAGCGACAAGGCCAAATCGGCGACAGATAAGGCTAAGGCGGATGCCAAGGCTGCGAATGACAAGGCCAAGGCCGCAACCGATAAGGCCAAGGCGGATGCCAAGGCTGCGAATGACAAGGCCAAGGCTGCAACAGACAAGGCCAAAGCAGATGCCAAGGCTGCAAATGACAAGGCCAAAGCAGATGCCAAGGCTGCAAATGACAAGGCCAAGGCAGATGCCAAGACTGCAAATGACAAGGCCAGCAAGGCTGCCAAGGATGCCGCAGCAGCCAAGGCTGCCGCAGCCGCAGCAGCGAAAGCCGCAGCAGGTAAAAAATAGTCGTCATTAACGACATATCTCAAAAGAAGCCTTCCCAATTCGGGAGGGCTTTTTTTTTGGCTCTGTTTAACAAACGTGGATATGAAAATACTCAGTCGCTTGCTTATGGCCGTGAGCGATGAGCGATGAGCAACGAGTGATCTTTGGACTGACTCGATGCTCGACGCTCAATGCTCTTAGCCTGTATTGCTTTTACAATTGGGATGAAAGATATATCCACGCTGGTTAAACATAGCCTTTTTTTTGTATGATAATCCGTGTCATCCGGCAATCCGGGGCTGGTCTTGGGCATTGTGACTAAAATTAAAGGTGGACAAAAGGCGAATGATCCACTAAAGTAGTATACCCGGTGTGCAAAGTGTAAAAACTTGCGCTGCTGACAGAAGTCATATAGAGATGACGTGTTTTGAGGTAGTTTTCCGGGACACGGAATTCTCAAATAGTTGAAGGCCCGTGGAATCCGGCCTTGGAATTGTTTCTCACACAGGAAGCGTTATGAAAAAGAATTTGCGTTTTTTATTGGTTGCTGCACTTGCTACGATGTTTTCGACGGCCGCAATGGCCCAGGACGAGCAGAATGATGCCGCAGCTGCAGCCCCTCGCGTCAGCGCCAATGGCAGCTATCAGTTCAAGCCCTCATGGGGTATTGGTTTGCAGTATGGCATGACCTTTACAGATCTTCAGAACTGGAATGATTATCTTCTCGTTCCCGGTCACATGAACTATTTTGATGTGAACTGGGTAGCCGAACACGAGCTGTACGTTGAATTTACGCCGGTTGAGGGTTTCAGACTCAGCATTTTTGGTGGCTGGCAGAATCTTTACATCACGGATACCGGATTTAACTATGCCTATGGCGGTTTGGAACCAGCTTTCAGCGTTCGCCGTTCATTCTTTGAGTTTGCAGTTGGTGCCGGCGTAGCCTATGGTTATTCGTGGCTTGACAGCGATACGTATCAGATGGATGGTCATGGTCTTTTGGTCCGTCCGTTCGTCGAAGCGAGATTCTATATTGGCGAGATTTTCGCGATTTATTTGAGAGTCGCGTTTGCATATTACAAAGAGTTTGGTCTTGAGAATCCGGGCGAAAACACATATCCTGGCTTGATGGCCAAGACAGCTGGTGCCAAGATTGATACCGACAAACTGCAGTATGCCGGCCCGAACGCCGCAGTCGGTTTCCGCTTTGGTAACTATGCAAAGCCTGTTGTCGTGATTCCCGACAGCGATGGCGACGGCGTGCTGGATGATATCGACGATTGCCCCGATGTCGCTGGCAGCGAAGAATTCTTTGGTTGCTCCGCTCCCGATACGGACGGTGACGCCATTTGCGATCCCTGGGTTGCCGAACGTGGTCTTGGCAATTCGTTTGCTCACATCTGCAAGGGCGTCGACAATTGTCCCGACCTGGCCGGTGCCGATGATGTCAATGGCTGCCCGAATCCCGATGTCGATGCCGATGGTATCTGCGATCCGTGGGTTGCCGAGAAGGGTGTTTCCGATCGCTATGCCAATGTTTGCAAGGGCACCGATATGTGCGCCAACGAAGCCGAAGATTATGACGGCTTCAAAGATGACGATGGCTGCGCCGATCCCGACAACGATGGCGACAAAGTCTGCGATCCCTGGGTCTCCGACAAGGGTCTGCTCGACACCTATGCCAACGTCTGCAAAGCCAAGGATGCCTGCCCCGATATCGCCGGTTACGAACAGTTCAATGGTTGCCCGGCTCCCGATACGGATGGCGACGGTTACTGCGATGAGTGGGTTTACAACAGCAAGCTCGAAGCCAAATTCAGCTGCAAGGGTCTCGATAAGTGCCCGAATGAGAAGGGTACCGATGAGAATGGCTGCATTCCAAGACGTGTTGTCGTTACCGCTGACAAGATCGAAATCAAAGACAAGATCTTCTTTGCAACCAACAAGGCCACCATTAAGAAAGAATCCGACAGCCTGCTCGAAGAAATCGCTCAGGTTCTCAAAGATAACAAACAGATCAAGAAGATCGAGATTCAGGGCCACACCGATTCTTCAGGTAATGCCAAGAAGAACCTCAAGCTCTCCGATGACCGCG
The DNA here is from genome assembly GCA_946415045.1 of uncultured Myxococcales bacterium. Lineage (GTDB taxonomy): Bacteria > Myxococcota_A > Bradymonadia > UBA4248 > UBA4248 > UBA4248. Next base: position 1,121 of record CAMKRB010000052.1, on the reverse strand, counting down.
CCAAGTCTGTTCGCGATCGTCTCGTCAAGCTCGGTGTTGAAGCCGAACGCCTCACCTACAAGGGCTTTGGTTCGACCCAGATGCTCATTCCTCTCGAAAAGGGACAGAAGAAAGAGACCAAGGAACAGGCCGCTGCAAATCGCCGCGTAGAGTTCCTCATTCTCGAACAGGATACCGTGACCAAGGAAATCGACAATCCTGCTCTCAAAAACAAATAATGATGCGAGATGACGCGCTTCGGCGCGTCTCCAAATCTTCAAAAAAGCCTCCGGTTTCGGAGGCTTTTTTCGTTTTTCCATTTCCTCAGGTAATAAAAAAGCCTCCGGTTTCGGAGGCTTTCAAAGCAGACTGATAAGCGCGGATCAGGAATAATAAGTGTCCTTGATCGCCTGCAACGCGGTTTCAAGGAATTCGATCAGCGCGCTGAGGGGGACTTCTTCGACCTTTTGCATCAACAGGCCGTGGCAGTTGATGGGGTGGCTCTTGAGTTTGAGATCCTCGCGATTCTCGAGAAACTTGTTAATGCGGTTGCTCAATGATTCCGGGGCAGTTTTGTTTGGATGCGGCTGAGCATAGAGTTTAACATCTCCCTCTGTACTCAAGTCCATGATCGCATAACCAATGCCGCCGAATCTGAAATTAATGCCGCCGATTCGGCCACCGCCGGCTTCGATGTTGCAGCCCAGATTGCGGGCATAAATCATTAATTTCTCAATGGCTTCACGTCTGGCTTTTCCACCTTTTTCTTCTGCAGCCTGAATCACCTGTAGCTTATCCACTGTTACCTCCTCATCCTGTTAAGACTGCGCAATCCATTCTTCATGCGCGGGGAAAGGAGTATATCCTATTTTTTTGGTATCTGACAACGGATTTTATAGAGGACTGGATAAAGGATCGTTAAATGCAACAGTCCAAATATCCATACGGCCGCAGGCCGTCCTGATAAGCTGAGGATAATCCCGCCGACAGGACGTCGGCGGGGCGTCGGTGCAACGACAGGATGTCGTTTCAGCGACGCAATAAAGAATCCATAGAACCTATGCCGGGGGACGGGGGCTCTCCCCCGGCCGCAAGGGGGCCCGAGATGAGCACCGTCCGGTGAACGGTGCGAATCGAGAGGC
>CAMKRB010000051.1 GCA_946415045.1 uncultured Myxococcales bacterium | reverse complement strand
GCCGCAAGGGGGCCCGAGATGAGCACCGTCCGGTGAACGGTGCGAATCGAGAGGCCAGTGAGCAAATCAAATGCGCAAGTCGAAGCGCCATGCGCGAGAGACGAAGCGGATTTGATATTGCGAACTGTGGACAGTAGGGGGCGTGCGCGGTGGCACGCCCCCTAACCGCGTGCGGCGCGTAGCCGCGAAATAAAGTGCTTACGGCGCAAGCCGTCAAAAAGAACTGCAGGAAATCTATACAATTCCTACACAATATCAATGTGCTCCACATTTTTGGGCGGCTCTCGCATAAACGATCGCCCGATCGCACTCAGCTGTGCAGGATCATCGGTCACCAGATAATTTACCGATCCCAGACCGCGATTTGCACGCAGCTGGCTTTGATTCAACGATTGCAAAAGAACCTGCGCCGTCGCCTGACCACAATCACAAAGCTGCACATGCTGTCCCAGACTTGCCAGCGCTTCCGCTATCCGCGATTTGAGCACCGGATAATGCGTACATCCAAGAATGAGCGTATCAAGCGTCAGATCACTCTCGGAATGAATGTTGTCGAGCAGATTCTTGAGGTATTCGTGCACCACCATGCCTGCCACCTGCGAATTGCTCCACCCTTCTTCGACCAGCGGCACAAACAGCGGGCACGCAAGTCCATATACTTTTGCATCCGGTGCATACGTATGAATCGCTGTAGTATAGGCCCCGCTTGAAATCGTCGCTCGCGTCCCAATCACACCAATACACTGCGTCTGCGTAAGTCTGGCCGCCATCTCTGATACCGGGGTGATCACCCCAAAAATCGGAATATCAAACGTCTTTCGCAATGCTTCCAATGCATGCGCACTCGCCGTATTACAGGCGATGACAATGGCTTTGACACCTCGATCAACCAGCTGGCGCGCACATGATGTCGCATACCGAATAATGGTCTGCGACGTGCGGTTTCCATAGGGCACGCGGGCCGTATCCCCAAGATAGATATAGTTTTCCCCCGGCAAAACCTGACGAATCGCTTCAAGTACCGTCAACCCGCCTATGCCGCTGTCAAATACACCAATCGGCGCTTCTGAATTCATATCGTTTCCCGTCGTGATAAAAAACAAGGCAATGTTGAACCATCACGGTATCGCTTCAAACCAAAGTACCATGCTGTACCAGCTTGGAGCTTAGAGCTTGTGGTCTGGATATGGTTGCCGGCCATAAACCATAAGCCATCAGTATCCACGCTCGTGCTCGTACAACAGAGCCTAAATCAAAACGGACGACAATGCGTCTGTTTCGCCCAGGCATTCAATCGCTTCACCGATCAGGTAAAGCGATCCGGAAATATAGACAGTTCCTTGAGATGTTGCAATTTTCGATGCTTTTTCGAGAGCCTCATCAAACGAACGACATGCCTGGGACGCACTTAGTCCCACGCGCTCGCAATATTCCAAAGGATCACACATGCGCGGTGTTTTTGAACAGGGCACCACAAAAATCTGTTCCGGATCGAATACCTCCGGGTAATGCACGAACATTTGCTCAATCGATTTGTCGCGGCAGCTGTTCAGAATGAGCGCATGCAGACCGTTGTCACGCGAGTCCCTGACCGCATGCACAAATGCACGAACACCATCAATATTGTGACCACCATCCAGCATCACCCTGCGCACACCAAGTCTTTGTGCAGCATCGGTGCTGCAGCAATACATCCGCCCCACCCATTGGGTGCGCATGATGAGATCCGAAAGAACGCGACGGATATCCCCTTTTATCAGCCCAATTTTGCTCGCTTTGAGCAGGGCAAAATAAGCAACCGCCGCGTTGTCGCGCTGGAATGGCGCAAGATTCTGAGCGCCGGGCATTGGTATCACGCCACCATGTGTGACGAGTTCAATCTGCGAACCGCTGTCGCGCCAGTCGAACGATTCACCGAGCGCATCAAAACTGCTGCAGTGGTGGATTTCCGCTTCATTCCGCAGTGTGTCGCGCTGCGTTCGCCCGCAGATCACCGGACATCCTGCACGCATGATCCCCGCTTTTTCATGCGCAATCTGCTCTGGCGTATTTCCCAGATAATTCTGATGATCCAACCCAATCGATGTAATCACCGACATCGCGGGATTTAGCGCATTCGTCGCATCCAAACGCCCCCCAAGACCGACTTCAAACACACCAAAATCCACATGTTCCTGTTTGAACAGCCGGAGCGCCATCACGAGACAGCACTCGAAATACGTCAATGTCGTTCCGGTAAAAGCGGGATCTGCATCACCGCCGAATTCGCGCAATACCTGCCAACCGCAGGCCGAGACTTGTTCTTTCGGCAAAATGCGACCATTCACCCGCATGCGCTCACAAAAATCCACCAGATGCGGCGACGTAAACAACCCGGTCTGATGCCCCGACAAATAGGCCGCATTGGCGATCAATGCACTCACATGCCCTTTGCCATTGGTTCCGCCAATCAAAATATGCGGATAATCATAATCCTGCGGTGCAATGGCCCTGGAAATCGCTTCCAGACCAAACTTCATCACGCGCTCATTCTGCCGAAACAATCGATCATAGAAGCGCTGTATTTCTGGATTTTCAGTCAAATTTGTCATGGATACCCCAGTTTCAGAGCGAGCCGGACAGAAAAAAAGCCGCCAGAGTGGCGGCTGTGAAGATTCATATCATGTCGAATACATCAGGTTTTGTTAAAGTATTCGTATTTGTCCCGCAACTCAAGATACCCAAGATACCGCGAAAATTCCTCATTATCAACGATCGAAAAGACGCCGTCGTTCTCGAGCTTTATCAGGTTCTTGGCAACCAGACGATCCATGATGTCTTCCAGTTCAACCTTGTCGAGGCCGAGCATATAATCGAGATCTTCCGGGACAGTTGCTTTGTTGCCGGCTTCAAGAGCATCCACTTCGTGGCGCAGCTGCAGCATTACGCGTCCCATTGTATTGCGCATCTGAAGTACGGAAACGCGGAACTGAGCCTCATTGAGTCTTCCTGCCAGTTTGCGCAGCATCCGCATCGACAGCTCACCGTTGCTACGAATCATTGTTTCGAACTGACGCGGTTCAACGACCAGAAGCTTGGCATCTGCAATCACTGTCGCTGTCACCGGCTGTATGCCATCCGTCACCAGCGCCAGTTCTCCACAGAATTCACCGGGGCCAAGAATCTCAAGTGACACATCCTCGTTGCTCACTCGCTTTGAAAGGCGAACCAGCCCTTCATTAATGACCCAGAGCTTGCTCCCGGGATCGCCCTCATAAAAAAGCACCGCACCCGCTTCGTAAACCTTGCTGAACTTTTCTAAAGCCTGCTCTTTATCCATCTGTCTTTCCCTATCCTGGTATATGGTTGAAACCCATAGACAATTTATCTGCATATCACAACGATTCAAAATCTTCAATCGATTACGACAAAGCCATGGTCGGTTATCGACCATGGCCTTGTCAGGAATCGCTGCAAACCGCAGAATGATTAGGGGTTATTGGGCAATGATGCCAATCGGATAGATATAAAGCGTTCCAGCTGTCGCCGACACGCTGTCGTAACCGACGATGCGCAGCTGCAGACTCGTCGGATTATCGATGGCCGTCTCAAACTCGGCAGTCTGTTTGGATGTGGAGGTATCAAATACAGCCGCACTGCCAACCATCGTGTCGCCGTTAAAGAATGCGGCAGCCATGTGTCTAGGAGACTTGCTCGCGTCGCTGATCCTGTAATCGAACGTCGTCACCAGCGTCGTTTTACCCGCAAGCAGCGCAATCTGATCGGCTGTAAGCGTCAGCCTCACATAGTTGGTGCTGAAATCTGCCGAAGTTGCCGTTGGCCATGGGCCAATGTTAATCGCTCCATCCGCATTCTTCACATCATGCGTTTTGAACGTGTTGCTGGCAGCTGATGTATATCCGGGATTGCTCGTTGTGCCGGGGCCAAACTTTGTGTATTTCGCAGGCGGATCCACCACGACCACAATGCCATCGCCTTCTATCCAGCGATACCAGTCATCGTTCCATGATGCCTCATTATTGCCCTCAACCTTGATGGGTGGCCACCAGTCGCCTTCGGTATTTGCACCGCATGCATACCACGTCGAACTGGTCTTGTCGCGGAACTCAAAGGTGCATTTGAACATGCCGGATTCAGCCTTGACCAGATCAATGGATGCCATGAATTCCGCATTCACACCGTTGTAAATCTGATTAAACACCGCCGGTACGGTAATCATAATCGTGTTGTCTGCTTCGCTGATGCACACCAGCCGGCCATCGTAATCGTCCTGGGTCTTGCCGTTCATGAACACACGGCCATAGGCCATCTTTGTCGAATCTTCGTCGACCGCCTGGAACACACATGCATTAATCGCCACATCAACAGGCGCATCCGTTCTGCATTCACCTGTCGATACATCGCATCCATAGGCGCATGTTTCCGAAAGATCCATATCCCAGTTGCCATCCACACAACCCGCCGATACATTGGATTCTTTGCAGCCAAATTCGTTGTGCAGCACAAGACTCCCCTCATAATCCGTGCAGTTGGCGTTCACCTTGTCGCAGCCATTATTGGACGCGTTCAGCACATAGCCATCGGCACAGGAAATCAGCACACAGTCGGCATTCTGGCATTCCGCCGATTCCACATGGTCACCAAAAAATGACGCACATGCGATCGCATCCGAAGTTGCCCACGATCCATTGTTGCATGTTGCAAGTGATGTCGTCGTATTGCAGCCATCGGCATTATGACGCACCGTTGCACCATAGGCATCGGTGCAGGAATTCTCCTGCTTCACGCATGCCGTCGAATCTGAGTTCTTCGCATAGCCCGTCTCACACGAAACAAGCACGCACGAATTGATCGAGCATTTGCCCGTGCCGTGATCGTATTTCGTCGCACAATCATCGTCGAGATCCCACACCGTATTATCGCACATCGCCAGAATCGTGTTGGTCTTGCAGCCAGTCTCACCACTTGCAACGCTTACACCGTTCTCTCCACTGCATGTTGTATCGGTCGACACACACGACTTGCCATCACCGCTCTTCTCAAAGCCAGCATTGCAGCTGTAAGCATAGCATTCGCCATCACGGCATTTGGACTCACCGTTTTCAATTTCGCAGGCAGTACCTTCACCCCATGCGCCCTTCGAGCACACGGCATACTGCTTGGCATGTTTGCAGCCAACCTCGCCCGGGCTCACAGTGGCTCCGGTATTGTCTTTACAGCCGTTTTCGATACATTTGCTGCCGCTCTTGGTGAAGCCGGCTTCGCACGTAAAATCACAAACCGCATCACTGCATGAAGCAATGCTGTTCGCAGGCACTGAACAGTTCGCAGCACCCGTCCAGTTTCCGTCGTCGCATGTCGCCGTCGAAGTCTTGGTGTTGCAGCCAACCTTGCCATGGGTCACTGTCTTGTTGTTCGCATCCTTACAGTCTTTCTTGGGCTCCGGATCCTTAACACACGAGCTGCCTTCCTTGTGATAGCCGCTTTCGCATTCAAAACCGCATGCGTTTCCATTACATGCCGGCACCCCATGATCCACATTGGACGGACACAGTTGTTCATTGCTCCACTTGATGCCGCTGCACGTATACGTCGCATAGGCATCGTCTGCATTCAGACCGCATTTTGTCTGCGTACCCGTGCATTCGATTTCATCGACATCGGTCGCCACGCGAGGCATTACCTGCGCAATCTTTGTATTGTATTCCACAATACCCGTCACATAGTACTCGCCATCCGCATGCAGCAAATCCTGAATCTTGCTCAGTTTGTTCGAAACAAGCACGCGTTTGCCATCATCATCCGCGACATACCAGCCCTTGGGCGTCGTTATCTTTTCGACGGCATACACATGGCTCAGTTTGACCAGCGTGCCGTTGTAATCGCCATGAACACCCGAATTCACATCCTGAACGTTCACATTCACAGGCACGATCTTGTTCGTCTTGGAGGTCTTTGTAATCGTCGTCTTTGTTTTCGAGCGAATCTGAATCTGGCAATTCAGATGCCCGATGCCGTCCGATACGACCTTCACATTGTCGCCCAGCGAAACATCATAGGCCGGACAATTGGTCTTCCCCGAGTTGCAGAAAACAAAGATACCTGCATTCTTGCCATCGGCAATGGACGCATCCTGAATAAAGATACCCTTTGTCGCACCACCGTCGATATATTTGCCCGTCACAACGCCTTCGATATCGACGTTGGCTTCGATCGTATTCCCATTCTTGCCGTCACATTCCGCTGGCACGATCGTGCTGTAGTCATTGTGAATCGACTTGATCGTCTCATAGGTCGGAATATTCTTCAGAGGCACGCATGAGGGCGTAGCACCGTCCAGCGAGCATTTTTCATCTTCAGTGCAGGTATCGTCGTCAACCAGACTGCCGTCCCTACACGTCGCTATCTGAGAATTGTCCTCATTGCATGATTTCTGCCCGTTTGCAATCGCGCCGCAGGGTGCCGCCACACAGCCGCCATTCTCGCACTTGCTGGTGCCAACCGGACACGTCTCTCCCGCATCCAGCGCGCCATCCGTACATGTACGCAGCTTGTTTTTGTCACAAATCTTCGCATTCGGCGCAATCGTCGTGCCGTTCAGTTCACACGAATTCACAGCCGCTTCTTTGCAATTGTATGCGCCACTTTCGTTCACACATACCTGGTTGCCCGTACAGTCTTTCGTCACCGACAAAACGCCGTCATTGCAGGTCACGACATCCTTATCGGCATTGCACGTCGAACTGCCGTGCGCAATCTCCGCGCCATTCAGCGAGCACGAACGATAACCAGCGCATGCGACATCGCCATCATGACAAACTTCGCCATCATCGCAGCCAACTGTTTCAGTCTCACCATCACTGCACGAAACAAGCGATCCATTCATACACAGCGACTTGCCATCCGCAATCGTCTTGCCGCTCACCTCACACTGACCAGCCGCGGGATCTACGCAACGCACCTGGTCTGCATCGCAAACCGTGCCGCCATCGCAGATCTCCGTCTTGTCCTGCGCATTCTGGTCGCAATATTTCAGCGTATTGCCATCACATGATGCCGCACCCGGCGTGCATTTCACAGGATCACACTTCCCCGCTTCACCGTTGCATACCTCATTCTCAGAACACGGTGTGCCATCCTCCCACGCATTGTTCTTGCACGTGCGAGGCGTATTGTTCACACAGCGCGTCGCCCCTTCGTTGCAAATGATGGTGACCTGTTCGTCACATGTCTGCTTGGTCGCATTGCATGTCTGCGTCGCTTCACAGGGCACTTTCACGTTCCACGAATTCGATTCACAAACCACCACGTTATTCTTGTCACACTTGACGTCGCCCTCAGTACACGTCGTAACCGTATTGCCCGAACAATGTGCCTTGTCGCCACTCTGAATGCACTGCTCCGAGCAATTCTCCTTCACAGCGTAAGCACCATTCTCGCAAGCTTCGACGTTGTTGTTCACACAACGCTGCGCACCGTTCACACACGTATCCGCAGGCGCGCTCTCTTTCGAACTCTCAGCGCAGCCCGCCGCCACACAAAGCGCCAAAAACGGCAACAACAGGTAATTTCTCTTTTTTGCCATATTATCCTCCAAATTAAAGGCAAGTACGCCAACCCTCTAGTTATATCGGGTTTTACTCAAAAGTCACGTATCATCTGCGTTCTGTATGTTTTTTGATACATCCACAAAATGTAAGTCTCAAAACCACATTTGTATTATTTTCAGGGGGGAAGTCTCCCCCCTCGCGTCTATTGGCTGCGCCAATACGACGCGCCCCCCTCGAGCGCCGGTAATCCGCTATCCAACGCACATGCTGCAATTGATGGAAAGAGCCATGCCACATCTGTTTGAGCGCACCATCACATGTCCGAGGATGACATAATTAATACAATTCACCAGCGCCCTGAATGGGCGCAATGTCACAGCCCGGGGTGAAGCTTTGCGCAACCCCGGGTAAAAGGATTTCTCACAAATCAGCGCCCTGAATGGGCGCAACCCAAATCCGTATTTATATCCGCACTGTTCTAAGGAAACTCAAAATGCGAAACCACAGATTTACTGATTATCTGTCCACGACAAATTGTCTATAACAATTCGTCCTGACGATGTCATGGTAAATGATGACTCATTCGCATTTACAGTGAGTTCTATTGTCTTTTTAACTTTTTTCGATACTGCTTTGCTGCCGGAAGTATAAGAACCAGATACAACGGTCACACTCCCTTCATCCCAGCCATTCACGTCAAACTTAATGGTGCCGATACCTCTGGTCAGATTCGAAACTACAATTTTGGAATTTGGCTTCTTCGAAGTATATAGAATGATTCCTTCTCCATTAATTGCATAGTTATCTGTACCATTCACCAACGATGAACGGCCAATCGCCAAAATTGTATAATTATATACCGCGTCGGTATAGCTGTATTCCTGTTCGTATGTATCATTCGTTCCCGTTACGAAACTAAAATCTGTTGAATGTGTCACAACTGGAGAACTTGCCGAACACCCTGTCTGAGATGCATTTACCTGATAACCACCTCTGCATTTCTTTACAATGCAGCCATTACCCGCCGTATTACACCCCGTCTCGCTTGCATTCGCATCTGCGATATAATTCATGCACGATACTGCACTTTGTAAAGTATCTCCGCTGCAAATCCGAATACTGTTATTATCACAGACATGGTCTGTACAAATATTATCCGCCACACATAATGTATGTGTACTGTTCACCGTATATCCCGTCTTGCAAGACAGGATTTCACACGCAGTGCCCGCCGAATTGCATCCGACCTCGTTCTGATTGCTGTCGGTGAGCACACTGCTGCAGCTCACTGCGGTCTGCAGCTGATCGCCCTGGCAGCGCTTCAGCATGCCGCTTTGGCACACATCACTGCTGCATCCCTGTATCGTGCCCTGCACGCAAGAATCCCCCGAGGATGATGGCGTAAATCCGGTTTCACAATCCGTTACCAGACACCGCTTGCCATCCTCACTGCATCCGCCATATTGCTTTGCATGCGCTATCTGCGGACAGGCTTTGGCCGCCTGCAATGCACCATCACTGCCGCAAATCTGAATCTCCCCATTGCCGCATATACTCGACACACAATTCAACACACATTTGTCCGACGCTTTATGAAATCCGTCGCGGCACGTGAAAGCACACTTCTTTTCACTCTGATCACACGAGGGATCTGCATTGGCAACGTTTGTCGTCGTGCACGGTGTCTCGATTACACTGCCATCCTGACACGATACCAGCGTACTGCCAATACAACGGCTGTCACTGTCGACAATTGTAATATTCTGAATGGCACAGCTCTGTTTCGTGTTGCTGCTCGATACACACCGCCGCGCCACCTGATCACAGACCGGCGTGCTGCCCAGACACGTCTCACTGGGACGCCATATCCCGTTCAGACATAATTCCAGGTTGTTGACATTGCAGCGTTTTTCACCGTTGCTGCAATTCGAAAACGACGACAAGACACATTTTCCCTCGACGCATACCTCCCCCGTACTGCACCGTTCGTAACTCCGGCAACTCAAATCTGCACCGCAGAAATCGGAATTTGCAAGCGGATCGATGCACAAATCGTTGCACAGCACAGATCCGGGACGACAACCATCGGTGCAGTAATAATTCAGCGACGCATCAATCCCGCATCTGAACGCATCCCCCGGACAGCTCGTCTTTCCCGCGTAAGGCTCAAAACACGGCATATCGCTGTTACACTGCTGATAGCCCACCTGAACATAGCTTATTTTTCCCGAAGCTCCGGCTGGCGGACAACTGTTGCCATCCGCCTCACTTGCCTCGGCACAGCCCATCAGAAAGCAGGCACAGGCGAATAACAATTTGACTGTAATACAATGTTGTCGATGCATTTGGGTCTCCTTCGGGCATTTACACACATATCCCCCTCCAATATAACAAACCAAAACCCAAATGCAATATTGCGCACAAATCTGGCATGGTTACAACGGCGTAACGATTCAGCCCCGTCTGCGCGTAACAACATACCAGAGGCTAATGTGCTTCCCCCCCTACGTTCCCAAAAACGACTTCAGTGCCTCCAGCCTGTCTCTGGCATCCTTTCTGCCGAGCTCATACATCTCAAGAATACGCGTCGTATCTCGCTCAAGTCGTCCGATGTGCACCTTCCGGCTCGGTCTGAAAACAAAGATTTCTCCGGATTCTTCAAGCGATTCTATCAAATCCAGCGTCTCATTGTATCGCTTGTACCGCGTCTCCATGCACTCGACATATGCCGGATACTTGCGATACATCCACTTGAAAAACGGCGGCATCTCACGTTTTTTTCGATATCCGGCGACCTGGGTGACGACCACAACTGTCCGCGTGTATCCCAGACTGCGCAAAAACGATACCGGAATACTGTCGGATGTGCCACCATCCAGAAGCTTGTGATCGTTGAACTCAACAATGCGGGACACGATCGGAAGGGATGCGGTCGCTCTGAGCGCCTGCATCTGATCACCACGAATGGTGCGCGTGCGATGGTAATAGGGTTTGCCCGTCTCGACATCGGTGCAAACCAGATACAGCGGCACCTGGCTTGCTTCAAGCGCATCAAAGTCAAACGGCACAAGGTGCTGCGGGATTTCTTCGTAACAGAACTGGTAATTGATGAAATCGCCCGTCTTCAGCCACGATCTGACCCCCATAAACTTCCCGCTGGGGCTGTATGCCAGATAAAACCTCAGATTTCGCCCATATTGATGCGCAAGAAAAGAAACCGCATGTACTGCACCCGCCGAGACGCCTACGACTCCATCGAATGAGACGCCATTCTCGCCAAGCACATCGAGTACGCCAGCGGTATAAATACCACGCAGACCGCCGCCTTCAAGCACCAGTCCGGTCGATCCGGGTTTGACTTCACCCGAAAAATCATTGCCTTCAAATGCGGCATTTGCTTCTGATTCAGTCATTTGTTTTCTGTCTCTCATTTGTCGAATGCGGATAAAACCGCTCCCCCAGCACGATATGGCTGTCACTTCCGGATTTACACACTTCTTCCATTGGAATACCAAGTTCACGCTGTAATATTGCCATCACGCGATGCATGCAAAAACCAGACTGGCATCTGCCCATCCCCGCGCGGGTTCGGCGCTTGATGCCATCCAGCGTACGCGCCCCAAGCGGTCTGTGAATCGCATCGAGTATTTCACCCTCGGTGATCGACTCACATCGGCAAATGATTGTACCATAGGCAGGATTCTGCTTAATCAGCGCATCATGTTCGGCCGCAGACAAAGACGCCGTGGCCACGATATCCTTTCGGCAGCCATTCCATGCTTCTTTTTTGTCTGCATGCAGTATGGCGCGCACCAGTTCTGCCACATGCCCCCCAATCGCAGGCGCTGCCGACAGTCCCGGCGATTCAATGCCAGCACAGTCTATAAACCCGGGCGCATCATCCGGTTCACCTATCACAAAATCATGGCCATCCTCGTGTGCACGCAGCCCCGCAAACGACGTAATCACCTGCCGCACAGGAATATTGGAAACGCTCATTCCGGCTCCGGCAATCACCTTTTCGAGGCCTTCGCGTGTCGTCGCCGTATTCTCCGGATCACCGATATCTTCGGCAGTCGGGCCAATCAACAGATTGCCGTGAACCGTCGGCGTAACCAAAATGCCTTTTCCCATGCGCGTCGGCTGCGAAAAAACCGTGCTGTTCACATGATTTCCTGCAGCCTTGTCCAGCAAACAATATTCTCCGCGTCTGGGCGTGATATGCAGTTTTTTGGCGCTCACTTTGTTGTGCAGTTCTGCTGCATATACACCAGCAGCATTCACCACACATCGTGCTGCGATTTCGCCATCCGGCGTCCTGACGATATAACCGCCATCTGCATTTTTGCAGATATCGGTAACAGGCGTGTTAAAACGAAATTCAACGCCGTTGGTATTTGCATTTTCGGCCATCGCAATCGTCAGTTTGAATGGGCAAATAATGCCGCTGTCGGACGCATACAAGGCTGCAAACGCATTGTCCGAAATATTAGGCTCCAGCGATTTGAGTTCATCGCGCTCGACTATCCGCAGGTTTTCGACGCCATTCTTTCGGCCGCGTTCCAGCAGTTCATCCAGTCCCGATCGCTGGGATGCATCGGTACAAACGACCAGAGCACCGTTGCGCCTGAATGGCACATCCAGGTCTTTGGTGATCTCGGGCATCATCCGGCTGCCCAACACATTGAACCGCGCTTTGTTCGAACCGGCTGGCGCATCAAATCCAGCATGAACGATGCCGGAATTCGCTTTGGATGTGCCGGTGCAAACATCTTCGGATGCTTCGAGAACGCACACATTCAGACGATATCGCGACAATTCACGCGCCACAGCACACCCAATCACACCCGCACCAACAATTACCACGTCCTTCATCGCGTCTCCTTTGCCTGCCACCAGCATCCATCGCCAGCATAACCGTCTATGATGCCATGATATTGAAAACTGAGCAAACAGATTTCATCATTGCCAACATGCAATACAATTGCCTCACCTACACATGGCTGCCACATTTAAACATGAGTGGGATATTGCATACATTACGAGGACCAGCAAAACCAAAAAAGTAAATACAATGTCCTGCTCGCATCTATGTTTTGCTGTTGAAAAGACCATACTTTCCGCACATGATTCCAAACGAAACCGTGAGATATATGAATCAAATCGTGAATACCAAATCGTTACATGCTATATTATGCAAAGCAGCGCAGGCGCGCTGCAATTTGGTGTTTCATCGGTTTTGGAGGCAGGAATGAAAAAACTGAGCCGTGTGTATGCGTGTGTGTGTGTTTGTGCAATAATGGCCGGATGTAGCCTGGATGACCCGGACAACTGTCCGGACGATCCGCGAAAAGACACTCCGGGACTGTGCGGATGCGGCCGTGTTGAAGAAACTTTCACCAATAATGACGGCATCCTGGTTTGCAACTATTGCTTCGGAAATCAGGAAGCAAATACGCATCGAGATCAATGCGACTGTTCCAACAACCACGTGCTGGATGATGACGATATGGACGGTGTGGTGAACTGTCTGGATGCGTGTCCGAATGATCCCGCCAAAACCGCTCCCGGTCAATGCGGATGCGGAAATCCAGAAACCGAAGGATGCGGCGCAATCGTCGATAACTGCCCCGATGATCCCGACAAAACAGAACCTGGTCAATGCGGATGCGGAAATCCAGAAACCGAAGGATGCGGCGTAGTCGATAACTGCCCCGATGATCCCGACAAAACAGAACCTGGAGAATGCGGATGCGGAAATCCAGAAATCGAGGGATGCGGTATTCCTGTCTATGACGCCGACGGTGATGGCCTTGAAGACAGCAACGATCCATGTCCGACCAATCCCGATACCACACTCTTGTCAAAAGACTGCAAAGTAGTCGACGAACTCAATCGCACGGCAACCATCCGGCATGCTTTCGATTTTTATACGCTGCAGGAATCACTGGCCAAAGACACAGCGCACGAAAAACCATGGAAAATTACAATTCAAAGCGACAGCAATCTTAACTTTGGTTATGAGAATATGAACGGTCTGGCCCAAAAAGCCGAAATGACACCAGATCTCATCACAATTTCCAGCGACGGCAACTGCACCGTGAAGTCGCCGTCCATCGTTCTCTTAAACGCAACACTTGCTGGCAACAGCAATGTCATCAAAGCCGCTTACAACGATAAATCATGCGCTTTGGACAACGCTTTGTTCGATTTGATATCGACAAATCGTACAACGGGCAATAACGACACAGGAGCCATTGCAAAAGTCAGTGCATTGGATGTTGAATTCGATGTCGCAGGCTCAGGCAATGCGATATTCGCCAACGAGATATCCGGTGCAACCACGGTTTCTGATATTCGCGTAAAAGGCACACTCTCCACCAATGCAGCCAATAATGTCGGCGGATTGGCGGGATTCATCAGAGACACAGCTTTCATGTCAACCCTCTATTCTCCAACCATCAACGATTGTGTCGTAGAAGATATACGCATCAATGCGCCGGATGCAACAAACGTTGGCGGCTTGTTCGGCAATGTAACGGCCGGAACGATATATATCAAAGACGCCCTGCACGTGACTTCAGTTGTCGGAAAAGAGAATGTCGGCGGTCTGATTGGCCATGCATCATCCAGTGATCAGGTTCACGTAACGCTGGACAGCAGCAATGGAAATGCGATTACAGCCGTAATTGGCTCAGTCTCGGGAGAATCCTATGTCGGTGGATTCGTCGGCGATCTGTATCGCGTGAGTATCAACAGCAGCATCAGTAATCGTGTCACATCCGTGAAAGGCAC